>JAIZWN010000150.1 GCA_020443945.1 Candidatus Thiosymbion ectosymbiont of Robbea hypermnestra
CAACCGGCGCCTTACCCATGACCCACGATCCCTTTGTGGCTTGGTGTCTTTGTGTGAGAATTGAGAACACCCCCTAGCGTTACGGGCAAGAAAAAAGGGGTTGCGATTTCTCGCAACCCCTTGTTTTTGTTGGTGGGCCGTCAGGGATTCGAACCCCGGACCAATGGATTAAGAGTCCACTGCTCTACCGCTGAGCTAACGGCCCTCGATCGGAAATGCGGAAACAGGGTTTACCAGTCGGTGACCAGCGATCGGAAGCGAACCAATCATCCGACTGTCATTCCGGCTGGAACGCCGGAATCCGCCGGTGCCAGGGATGGCAAATGGAAAGATTCGTGTCTGCCTTCGTGGTTTTTGTTTCCAGTCGAATTGGGGTGGACGATGGGGATCGAACCCACGGCCGCAGGAGCCACAATCCTGTGCTCTACCAACTGAGCTACGTCCACCAGCGAAAACGGTCGCTACCCCCTCTGCCCAAGGTAAATTCCCCGCCGACGCCCGAATCGGCCCGGACCCTTGTCCGTGTTTTTGCCTATCCGGCCGGGCTTAAGCTGGGGTACGGGGAATCGCCCCCGGTCCGGCCCGCCCGTCTGGCACCCCGGGAGGGACTCGAACCCCCGACCCAGAGCTTAGAAGGCTCTTGCTCTGTCCGCCTGAGCTACCGGGGCTCGAACAACAAGTTCACGGAATTGCCCGCAATCCCCCGCTATCCGTTACGCATCGCGCATTCCAGTGGTCGGGGTAGAGGGATTCGAACCCCCGACATCCTGCTCCCAAAGCAGGTGCGCTACCAGACTGCGCCATACCCCGCCGCTCCCGGACCGGATCCCGACGCGGAAGGGAGGAAATGATACTCAGCCGTTCGGATTCCGTCAAACCGGGCCGGATTCCGGGCGTGGCCCCGCCTGAAACGCCCGGCGCGTTTTGCAAAGGCCCGTAGCGCGGCTATGATGCGTAGCTTCGGTATCGATACAGGCAGGAAGACTTCTATGAGCGCGCGCATCCTCGACGGCAAGACCATCTCCGCGGACCTGCGTGCCGGGGTCAAGGCGCGGGTCGAGGCCCTGCTTGCCGGCGGCGGGCGTCGTCCCGGCTTGGCCGTGGTGCTCCTGGGCCGGGATCCCGCATCCGAGGTCTATGTGCGCAACAAGCGCAATGCCTGCGCGCAGGTCGGCTTTTATTCGGAGCTGCATGGGTTGTCCGAGGCCAGCTCCCAGGGGCAGCTGCTGGCGCTGATCGACGCGCTCAATGCCGATTCGCGGATCGACGGGATCCTGATCCAGCTCCCGCTGCCGGACCGGATCGACACGGAGGCGGTCATCGAGCGCATCCTGCCCACAAAGGATGTGGACGGCTTTCACCCCTACAACATCGGCAGGCTGGCGCTACGCACGCCGTCGGTACTGCGCCCATGCACGCCCAAGGGCATTATGACCCTGCTGGCGCACACCGGGCGCGCGCTCGAAGGGTTGGATGCCGTGGTCGTCGGCGAGTCCGATATCGTGGGCCGGCCCATGGCCCTGGAGCTATTGGCCGCCCGCTGTACTATTACGGTCTGCCACGAATATACCAGGGACCTGGCCGAGAAGACCCGTAGCGCCGATGTGCTGGTAACCGCCGTGGGCCGACCGAGATTCATCCCCGGGGATTGGGTCAAGGAAGGCGCGCTGGCCATCGACGTGGGCATCAATCGCACCACCGACGGCAGCTTGGTGGGAGACCTGGATTTCGCGAGCGTAAGCCGGCGCGCGGCCTGGATCACCCCCGTCCCCGGCGGCGTCGGCCCCATGACGATCGCGAGCTTGCTGGAGAATACCCTCCAGGCCGCCCGGCTCCAGCTGGGGGAGCCGGGATAGTACAGCCGTACAGGACACCGGAAATCGGTACTCCCTTGAAGGCCTGGGTTCCGCTACTTGCGATTACGCTCTGGATCCCGCTTGCCGGATGCCACGACCGCGCGCCGGACGGGGCCCTGCGCATGGGGCTTGCCACCGCGCCGCGCAACCTGGACCCCCGCTTCGCGACGGATGCGACCTCCGAGCGCATCAACCGCCTGCTCTACCGGCGGTTGGTGGCGTTCGATACGGCGAGTCGGCCGGTACCCGCGCTGGCTACCTGGGAGCAACTTACGCCGACCCGCTATCTGTTCACCCTGGGGGCGGCGGGGCGCGCCTTCAGCGACGGCAGCCGGCTCACGGCCGAGGATATCGAGGCGACCTATGCCTCGATTCTGGACCCCGCCGGCGCCTCTCCGCACCGGGCCTTGCTCGGCATCATTCGGGACATGAAAACCGACGGGCCGGACCGGATCGAGTTCCGGCTCTCCGAGCCCGATCCCCTGTTTCCCGCCTATCTGGGCATCGGCATCCTGCCGGCGGCCCTGATCCGGGACGGCCACCTATTCCAGCGCCAACCCGTGGGCAGCGGACCCTTCCGGTTCCTCGACTGGCCCGAGCCCGGCCGGCTGCGCCTCGAACGTCGGCGTGACCGTCGGCGGTTCGAGCTGCTGGCGGTCAAGGACCCCAACGTGCGGGTCATGAAGCTGCTGCGGGGCGAGATTGATCTGCTGCAGAACGACTTGGCCCCGGAACTCTTGGGCTATCTGCGGGGGCGTCCCGAGGTGCGGGTGCGGTCGGTCGGCGGGGCCAACTTCTCCTATCTCGGCTTCAACCTCCAGGATCCGGTCACCGGTCCGCTCCCGGTGCGGCAGGCCGTCGCCCATGCCATCGACCGCCGGGCGATCCTGCGGTTTCTGTTTCGGGACGGGGGCCGACTCGCGGCGGCCATGTTCCCCCCGGAGCACTGGGCCGGCGCTCCCGGGCTCAGGGGTTACGCCCATGATCCGGCCCGCTCCCGGACGCTGCTGGCCGCTGCCGGGTTCGGTCCCGAGCGACCGTTGCGGCTGATCTACAAGACCTCCAGCGACCCCTTCCGGGTACGCCTGGCGACCGTCATCCAGGCGCAGCTGGCGCGGGTAGACATTCGGATGGAGGTCAGCAGCTACGATTGGGGCACCTTCTACGGCGATATCAAGGCGGGCCGTTTCCAGCTCTATGGTCTGTCCTGGGTGGGCATCCGCACCCCGGATATCTTCCGCTACGTCTTTCACAGCGCGTCCGTCCCGCCCCAGGGGGCCAATCGGGGCCGCTATCACAGCCCGCGTGCCGACCGCCTCATCGAGACGGCGCGGACGGAACGGGACCCGGAGCGCCGGGCCGCGCATTACCGGGCGCTACAGGCCCTATTGCTGGCGGAGCTGCCCTATATCCCCCTGTGGTACGAGGACCAGGTCTGCGCCTATCGTAGCGAGCTCCAGGGCTATCGGTTGGCCCCCGACGGCAACTATGATGGACTAGCGGAGGTGGAGCCGGGACGTGCCACCGTCCGATAACCTAGTTTCTCAATATTCTTCTCGTATATATTTATATAACACTATGATATATATGAAGTAAATTTTATTTTTAATATGAAAAATAATGAGGAACTAGGGAGCGTTCTCAATTAAGCCAAATCCCCTCGCAGATCAGGTACAGCAAACCCATACACTTATCGGGAGACCGCGCCGACTCGGTATTCTCACACCAAGCCACCAAGCCACGAAGAATGCTTCCGTGGTCTCGGACGGCTCTTGGCGTTGCCGGCGCCACCGC
>JAIZWN010000151.1 GCA_020443945.1 Candidatus Thiosymbion ectosymbiont of Robbea hypermnestra
CGGGCGCCTTACCCATGACCCACGATCCCTTTGTGGCTTGGTGTCTTTGTGTGAGAATTGAGAACGCCCCCTAGTACGACGGTACCGAAATACCGATAACATGGGAATCGATCTTTTGCCGCAAATGAACGCGAATCAACGCAAATCGGTCGCAGTCAGCTTACCATTCGTGACCGTTCTTGATCTATTTGCGTCCATTTGCGTTGATTTGCGGCTAAATCTTCCCTGATGATCCTGCGAGCAAGGAATCCTTAAGGCGATTTTAGTGGATAGGCAACGATGTTAGAACTCTGGAACTCACTGCCGGTGGTCCTGCAAATCCTGATCAAAATCGTCGTTCTGATCGGGCCACTCATGGGCCTGGTGGCCTACTACACCCTGGCCGAGCGCAAGGTCATCGGCTACATGCAGATCCGTATCGGCCCCAACCGGGTCGGGCCGCGGGGCCTCCTGCAGCCCATCGCCGATGCGGTCAAGCTCATGTTCAAGGAGATCGTACTCCCCACCAAGGCCAACAAAATCCTCTTCCTCATCGCCCCCATGCTCACCCTCGGCCCGGCCCTGGCCGCCTGGGCCGTATTCCCCTTCGACGCCGGGCTGGTGCTGGCGGACATCGACGCCGGGCTCCTCTACATCATCGCCCTCACCTCCCTGGGCGTCTATGGCGTCATCATCGCCGGCTGGGCCTCCAACTCCAAATACGGCTTCCTCGGGGCCATGCGCTCGGCGGCCCAGATCGTCGCCTACGAAATCGCCATGGGCTTCGCCCTGGTCGGGGTCCTGGTAGCGGCCGGCAGCCTCAACCTCGGCGACATCGTGCGCGCCCAGGAAGGCAACCTGCTCACCTGGTTCTGGCTACCCCTGCTGCCCCTGTTCGGCATCTACTTTATCTCCGGCGTGGCGGAAACCAACCGCGCCCCCTTCGACGTCGCCGAGGGCGAATCCGAAATCGTGGCCGGCTTCCACGTCGAATACTCCGGCATGGCCTTCGCCCTCTTCTTCCTCGGCGAATACGCCAACATGATCCTCATCTCGGCCCTGTCGGCCTTACTGTTCCTCGGCGGTTGGCTCTCCCCTCTGCCGGCAGCTTGGGTGGACGGCATCTTCCTGCTCGACCACGGCATTCACTGGCTCCTGCTCAAGACCTTCTTCTTCATGTTCCTGTTCCTCTGGTTCCGGGCCACCTTCCCCCGCTATCGCTACGACCAGATCATGCGCCTGGGCTGGAAGGTCTTCATCCCCATCACCATCGTCTGGATCCTGGTAATCGGACTCGCCGTCATCTACCAGCTTCCCCCCTGGTGGTCGGTATGATGTGTTGTCCATTGCTTTTATGGAGCTTTCCTGAATGATGAGTTTGCCGGGTTCGATGACGCGCCAAATCCGTCGGGGTGAAGCGGAACCCTAACGACAGATTCTCATTGATCCGAATACATGGGATTCCTGTGTAAATCGACGTTGGGGTTCGCAAGCTCACCCCAACCTACGCGGGCTACCCAAGTTCTTTATCATCGAATTATGAAAGTAAATGAAATATTTAGTCATACTTGAAAAAACGGAAACTGGCTATTCGGTATATTCTCCGGATCTACCTGGGTGCATAGCCGTTGGAGAAACCCAAGAGGATGCCGGGAAAAACATGCAGGAGGCGATCGAGTTTCATTTAGAAGGATTACTTGCCGAAGGTTATACTATACCAGAACCTTCAAGCCTATCGAATTATGTAGAACTTGACGATTTTCCAACGGTAACCCGTGAGCAGGCAATGACTGCGTTGGAGCAAGCTAAAGAGCTTTTGGTGAACAATGCATGTGCTGCCTGACGAATACGTCCCGCGGAAGTTAAGGCGTGAAATCACGGCAGAATCTATCAAAACAGTACAAGAGATGGGCTGGTATCAAGAACGGTGAACTGTTACGCCGCACTGTAACTCACTTCGATGTTTTGTTGACCACAGATCAAAACATAGAATACCAGCAAAACATGAAATCTCTTGATATTGCTGTTGTGGTAGACGAGGAGGGTGAGAACTACCTCTATCCATCCGACTGTTTTTCAACCTGTCTATCTGGAAGAGTCTGTCGCAAAATCATACATAATGCAAAATTCGACAGACAGAAATACGGCCTAATAAATAATGACTGCGCAAGCACAAATTCAGTATATATCGGATGAAGAAGGGCAACCTGTAAGCGTCATCGTGCCTATTCATCTCTGGCGTGAAATTACCTCAGAAAGAGAAACGGCGTATTTGCTGAAAAGTGAGACAATGAAAAAGCGGCTCTTGGAAGCAAAGAACCGGACCGGAGGCATTTCTCTTGACAACGCCCGCACGCAACTTGGAATTTGACCCGGCAGGTTTTGAAGATTTAGCATGGTGGGTACAAAATGACAGAAAGAAGGCGTTGCGTCTCATCCGGCTTATTCAGGAAACTCAGGAAAATCCATTTGGAGGTATTGGTAAACCTGAGCCACTCAAACATGAATTAACGGGTTGTTGGTCAAAGCGTATCGACCAAGAACATCGGCTTGTTTACCGAGTTCAAAAAGGCAAAATTAGAGTTTTGGCGTGCCGTTACCACTATTGAAACGAAAGGATTTGGAAAACAGGCGCGAAAAAAGCATAATAAACGTAATACATACGATCATTACGATCATATCGTAAAGGACCGTAGGGCGGGAAAGCGTAGCGCATCCCGCCGCGTCGGTTTGAGAATTAAACATGAAAAGCATAGTAAAGGTAATACAGAGCGATCCGGATATTCTTGGGGGAACACCGGTTTTTGTCGGCACCCGGGTGCCGGCTCAATCGTTATTCGATTATTTGGAAGGTCAACATCCTATAGACGATTTTCTCGACGATTTTCCAACGGTAACCCGTGAGCAGGCAATGACTGCGTTGGAGCAAGCTAAAGAGCTTCTGGTGATCAATGCACGTGCTGCTTGACGAATGCGTCCCGCGAAAGTTAAGGCGTGAAATCACGGCAGAATCTATCAAAACGGTACAAGAGATGGGTTGGGCTGGTATCAAGAACGGTGAACTGTTACGCCGCGCTTTTACTTACTTTGATGTTTTGTTGACCACAGATCAAAACATAGAATATCAGCAAAACATGAAATCTCTTGATATTGCTGTCATTGTAATAATTGTACCACAAAACGATATTAATTTTTTGAGGCCGCTAATGCCACAAGTTCAACGTACATTGGAAACTATTAAACCAGCAGAAGTGAAGCGTATCTATGCCTAATAAAAAATGAGCCAGGTGAATACATCCATTACTCATATCACTAAAGTCGATGGTAACGTTTTTGAAGACCTTGGTTTTGATAGAATCGAGGCAGAAAAACTAAAAATAAAAGCTCAGCTTATGTGCCAAATTAGTGGGTGGATTAAAGAAAAAGAACTGAGGAGAATGAAATTGAAAGCGGTTTCCTTGCTGACAATGATCTTGATGCTGGTTTGTTCCTCGTCCTGGGGTCAGGAGCCGACTTATCAGCAGGGTGTCAATATTTTTATAGAAACGGGTGTGACCCAACCGGATCGGGTACCGACCTGGTATGCCCCCATGGTTGCCATGCCCTATGCCCCCGTATTTGAGATTCTTGCAACCAAGGGGACCTCGGGGCGGTATTATCAGCATACTTATGCGGTGACGATAAAAGACATGATCAAATGGCATGGTCATGATTGTGAGGGAATAACACATGTGGCCAGCAGCTGTAAAATGGCTTTTGATATCCTGTTTCCCGACGGCATCATAGACAGAAGTGTGCTCAAAGGGATTTCGGGAACAGGTCCCTGCTGGTCGGACGGAGTCGCTTTTTTGACCGGGGCACGTCTGCAATATGGCAATCTCGGATTCTTTAAGAACAGAGATTATAATCATGCGGTTATTCTGTATCGTGAGGATACCGGCGTTGCCGTTCTGGCAACCTGGAAGAAAGGAATCAACAATATTCCTGGCGAACCGGTTGTTCTTCCGGGTGAGATCACATGGCAGCCTGAGGTCGATATGCGAAAAGTCATGGATCTGAAAAGGGTCATCAAAAATCCAACAGGGCAGCCCGATCCCTATAATGTGGATCTTCTGCGTTATTATCAGTGGCGGCATGTCAACGATATCCTGAGTCGCCCGCTGAGTGAGAGTTATCAGGCCGAAATCATAGAGAACTTCAGGTGGGAGGATTGGGTCGATACGACAAAAATCGTACCAAATCCTCATAAGCGGACGGATGACCGTAGAAAAAATTATCCTTACCGCGAAAGACCCGTTTCAGGGCCTGTTTCGGCAGGGAAATAAGCCGCTTTCCTGGTCGTTGGCGTGATGTTCCATTGTTTGGCAGTACAGGAGTTTCCTCATGACCTTTGTTGTCACTGAGAACTGCATCAAGTGCAAGTACACCGACTGCGTCGAGGTCTGTCCCGTCGATTGCTTCTGCGAAGGCCCCAATTTTCTGGTCATCGACCCCGACGAGTGCATCGACTGCGCCGTGTGTGAGCCGGAGTGTCCGGTGGAGGCTATCTTCGCCGAGGAAGAGTTGTCGGAAGATCAGCGGCACTTCGTGGCGTTGAACGCCGAGTTGGCAAAGAAATGGCCGGTAATCACCGAACAGAAAGACCCGCCGCCTGACGCCGAGGAGTGGAAGGATGTTTCGGACAAGCTCCGGTACCTGGAGCGATGAGGGCTCTGTGGAGGGCGCCTTGAAACATTTAAGGCGCCCGCGCGGGGCAAGGAGGCCCCGCCATTTTTCAAGTACGTATGTACTTGAAAAATGAAGCGAAGCGCAAATTGCCCATTCGCTTCACGTCTTGAAAAATTGCAGGGAAAATTTTTCAAGCCCCTGGAGCCCATCGTAGCGGTCGATAAAGAAGTAACGAAGGTCCCGTTTTCATCGTCGGGCTTTTTCTATCCTGGGATGGCTCCGGTCGGTTCATCCAAGGCTTGATCTCGTCGCATACAGGGGACGAGGGGATTCCGTGAAATGCTGCAAGCCACGCGCGATTATCTGAAAAGCCTCCTGCTGGTGGAGCTCTTCAAGGGCCTGGGCGTCACCGGGCGCTATCTATTCGGCCGTAAGTTCACGGTCCAGTACCCGGAGGAAAAGGCACCCGTTTCCCCCCGTTTCCGTGGCCTGCACGCCCTGCGGCGCTATCCGAACGGCGAGGAACGTTGCATTGCCTGTAAACTGTGCGAGGCGACCTGTCCGGCCTTGGCTATTACCATTGAGGCCGAGCCCCGGGCGGATGGCTCCCGGCGCACGACCCGCTACGATATCGATCTGTTCAAGTGCATCTTCTGCGGCTTCTGTGAGGAATCCTGCCCAGTGGATTCCATCGTGGAGACCGGATTTGCCGAGTACCACTTCGAGGAGCGCGGCGAGCACATTATGACCAAGCAAAAACTCCTGGAAATCGGCGACAGATACGAGGCCGAGATCGCCGCCGCCCGCGCCGCGGACGCAACCTATCGGTAGATTTGAGCCGCAGGAGATTCGAACCGCAAAGGCGCGAAGAACGCAAAGATTTTATGGTTGGGTTAGAAACCTTATGAAGGAGTACCCAACCGGTTTCGACTGATTTGCGTCCATTTGCGGCGCAAAGGAATTTCCATGAGAGTGCATCGCTTCGTGAGAAGGCGCAACCTCGCTGGAGGGTAAGAAAGAAGCAAATGAGGTTTCGTGAATCGTGGAAGTGAAGATTCGATTTTGCGAACCTTTGCGCCCTTTGCGTCTTTGCGGTTAAAAAAAACCTATGCCGGATCCGATTATGGGCTTTGAAAAGATTCTCTTCTACGTCTTCGCAAGTATCGCCGTCATCGCGGCCGGCATGGTGGTCACCCGCCGTAATCCGGTCCACGCGGTGCTCTACCTGGTGCTGGCCTTCGTGGCGAGTGCCGGGCTCTGGATACTCCTGGAGGCGGAATTCCTCGCCATCGCCCTGGTGCTGGTCTATGTGGGCGCCGTGATGGTCCTGTTCCTCTTCGTGGTCATGATGCTGGACATCGACGTAGCGGCCATGCGCGCCCAGTTCATCCGCTACCTGCCGCTCGGGCTCCTGATCGCCGTCGTCATGCTGGCGGAGATCTTCCTGGTTGTAGGGCCGGATACCTTCGGCCTGGAGCAGTTCGCCAAGCCCCAGGCCCAGCCGGCGGATTACAGCAACACCTCCGAGCTGGGGATGGTCCTGTACACCGTCTACATGTATCCCTTCGAGATCGCGGCGGTAATCCTGTTGGTCGCCATCGTTGCCGCTATCCGGCTGACCTTGCGCCGCCGTCCCGATACCAAATACGAGGACCCGGCGCGGCAAGTGCGGGTCAAAAAAGGATCGGATCGAGTCCGAATCGTCCAAGTGCCGGCGGAGCCCAGGGTAGTGCCCGTACCGGACAAGGTGGAAACGCAATGATTTCCCTGACCGAATATCTGCTGTTGGGAGGGCTCCTGTTCTCCATCGGCGTTGCCGGGATCTTCCTCAACCGGAAGAACGTCATCATCCTGCTCATGTGCATCGAGCTCATGCTCTTGGCGGTGAATATGAACTTCATCGCCTTCTCCCACTTCCTGGGGGATGTCACGGGGCAGATCTTCGTATTCTTCATCCTTACGGTGGCGGCGGCGGAGGCCGCCATTGGTCTGGCGATCCTTGTAGTCTTGTTCCGTGCTCGTCAAACGATCAATGTAGAGGATCTGGATGCCTTGAAGGGGTGAATCCTGATCGACGTTTGTTCCAATAGCCTGATCGCAATCTCAGCTATGATCGACAAACCGGCCGGCAAGGTTGCCAGAGAGCTTGGTATAGAAACCTATTGGGATTCCTCGGAGATCGAAGAAATGTAATCCCGTATGGGGTAGCGTGGCATTTGGTATCCAGAATCGAAAAAATCTGAAGGGATGATTGTCGCAGAAAACACAGAGGAAATACCAAGTAACCCCCATAGGATGCGGTGAGCGTAGCGAACCGCATCAATTATTGGCAGAGATTATCCCAAAATTAGGCAAGGAGAAAACGATGGATCTTATCGACCGCATAAAGGAGCTTGCTTCTAGGATTCCAAAACAACTCGAGCATATTCAGACCGAGGAGGCTACCAAAAACGCTTTTATCATGCCGTTCATCAGTGCTCTCGGCTATGATGTCTTTAACCCAACTGAGGTTATTCCGGAATTTACGGCCGACATCGGAACAAAAAGGGGTGAGAAAGTAGACTACGCGATACAAAAAGAAGGCGAAATTATCATTCTGATCGAGTGCAAATGGGCGGGGGCTGACCTTCATCAAGACCATGCGTCCCAGCTTTACAGGTACTTCTCCGCAACCGAGGCCAGGTTCGCAATTCTTACAAATGGAATAGATTACGAATTTTATTCGGATATCGATGAATCCAACAAAATGGATTCAAAGCCATTCTTCACTTTTAACATCCTCGGTTTTCAGGATCACCAAGTTGCGGAGCTTAAGAAATTTACAAAATCAACGTTCTCACTGGAAGATATTTTGACCACGGCAAGCACGCTAAAATATACGGGCGCCATAAAAAAGATTTTAGAAGAAGAATTATCAACCCCATCAGAACCCTTTGTCCGTTTCTTTGCATCGCAGATTTTCGATGGAAGGTTGACAAAACCAGTTATCGAGCAATTTACCGAGATCGTCAAAGAGGCGAGGAAACAGTTCATAAATGAACGAATCAATGAAAGATTAAAGTCGGCACTGTCGGCAAATGATGCCCCGAACACAGAAATCAATAAGGAAGAAAAGGAAAATGTGGAAGACTCGCAGGAAGGTAAAAGCGGTATTGTTTCTACCGAAGAAGAAATAGAAGGGTATCATGTGGTCAAGGCGATACTCCGCGAGACACTGGACGCCAAAAGGATCACAATGAGAGATACCAAGAGCTATTGCGGCATATTACTCGATGACAACAATAGGAAACCGCTCTGTCGCCTGCATTTCAACTCCGCTCAAAAATATATTGGCATCCTATCCGGGAAAGAAGAAGATCGTGTTGCCATCGATTCGGTTGATGACATCTATAAATACTCGGACCGGATCAAGGCAACCGCATTGGAGTATGAGCAAGAATAATGTTTGACAAGAGAAAATCAACAATTGGTTTTTTTGATGTAGTCAGTATTGATCTGGAAAGGATGGGCGGAGAACCTTGCTACGGAGACTAAATTGATGCGGTTCGCTTTACTCACCGCATCCTACACGTGAGCTGAAATGAGGGTGCCAGAAGGGTGAATACAGGAGCCAAACGATGTTAAAAGATGTGTTACAAGCTCTTAAAATGTTGAAACAGGTTGAAAACCCTCCCAAAGAAGTCAAAGATGCTTTGGAATTTCTGGAGCAATCAGTTCAAATCCACGCAAAGCAAAACTTGTTGGATTTGATGACGGTTGGGGATGTGATTGGATATGATGAGCTACAAAGCAGTTTATTGGAAATGGCCGATTTTATTGAAAGGATGAAAAACCGAACGCAATAAGAGCTTGGTGATCCTATCAGGTGGGAATCCATACCGGCTTGGATCTGTACTCAGTGCGGGGAGGCCTTTTTCGCTCCAGCGGCTTGATGGTTTCATGACGCTGGAGCGTCAGGATTTGCTCCCACGCTGGAGCGTGGGAGCCAGAAGACGGGATACCTGAATAGTTACGTTGGGAGATCTAAAAATGGTTCAGTTAGTAAAAATAGGCGATTCCCAAGGCATAAGAATACCCAAGCCTTTGATCGAACAGGCCCATTTGGAAGGGAAAGATCTGAAATTACAAATCATTAATGATGGCTTATTAATAACCTCTAAAAAGAAAGCTCGGGATGGTTGGAAACAGGCGATAGAGGAAACAATTGCTGCCCGGGGGCACGAAAAGACTGATGAGGAATGGTTGGATTTACCTTTGGATTCGGATAAATATCTGGAGTGGTAATGATAAAACGGTTCGATGTATGGTTGGTTAGTCTTAATCCGACAAAAGGAAAGGAGATCAATAAAACCCGTCCTTGTGTTGTAATATCACCTGATGAAATATCAGCACTTTCAACGGTGCTCGTGGCTCCAATGACTACAAAGGGTTTTGAGTTTCCATGTCGTATCGTTTGTAAGTTTAAAGGGAAAAGTGGGCTGATTTTACTGGATCAGATCAGGGCCGTTGATAAATCGAGGTTGGTAAGGAAGCTTGGAGTAATAAGTGCCAAAACACAGATAGAGTTATGTGAATGCTTACAAGAGATGTTCGAGTATTGAAAAGGCAGCTACCAAGCACCTTGGCCGAACCGGCTTGGGTCTGTACTCAGTGCGGGAGGCATTTTTCTCGGAGGACGAAGTTGATCACATGCAAAAGGCTTTGAAACAAATTGACCGGGAAACGACGGAATTGATGACAGATGCCGTTGCCTAACGGTTGGGGGTAGTGTTGTAGTTTTGTGATCTGTGGTGCTTGAATCCGCAGATTACGCAGATTCTCGCCGATGAAAAAATGGGGACCTATATACATAGCTAGCCAAAGCCACGACTCCGTAACCGTTCAGCCCCCACCGCGTCATTCCGGCAGGGATT
>JAIZWN010000152.1 GCA_020443945.1 Candidatus Thiosymbion ectosymbiont of Robbea hypermnestra
GCCCCCCAACCGCGCCAAGGCCAGGCGTGGCGTGGCTCTCTCGCTCGGTGCTCTCCTCTCGCCTTGGCGCGGTTGGGAGGGCTCTGAGGGTGAAAAATAAGGTGAAACGGGGCACTAGGTAGTCTTGCACGAAATCGGCGACTGCCACGGGGTCGTCCAGCGGTAACCGCTCAAAATCCGAGGCAGGTACCAAGCTGGCAGGACGGGCAACGCGAAGCGTGCCCATCGAAGGTGTCTATATTTTGATGACCATGAAGCGCGTGTTTTCGAATACGGCTTTTCCATGGGAAAGGTTGTTCGAGGCGTCGTCGCAGATTTCTTCATATCTTGCCTTATGGATGACCAGATAGTCGCCCGCGCTGATGTCTTCTCCCATTCTGCAGGTGATTGCCATGCGACCGGTCATAAGCCGTATTGCCCGCGGCTCGGGAAAGATGATGATGTCTTGGGTAGCGGTATGGTGTTTTATGAACCGGAACATTTCCCTGGCCTCCGACGCGGATGGGTTCGGGGGTGAGGCGGGATGGTTTTCAAGGATCCGCTGGCCGGTTGTTGCTACGAATAATGACAGGGTTATCACGGCGGCCGCCAGGAGATAGCGAGGATTGATCCGTTTTCCGAGGATTGTCGATGACTTGTAGGATACTTCGATGCCCGTAACCAGGAAGGAGACGTAGAATGGGAGTAGGGGGAAGATATAGCGTAGCCCTTGCCGGCCGGGCCAGATGATATGGAGCAGCAGGATCAGCGCCATGTAGAGCAGGATGTGATAGTCGTGTTTGTATCTGTGTTTTATGCCGATCAGTACAAAGGGCACGCTTGCGGCGTACAGCAGGTAGCTGCCGAAGAATTTTTTCGGAAGGGCCGTGTAATAGGCGGTATGGTAGGCGATCCGGGATGCGGTTTGATGCGATAGAACCCTGTCCAGTACGTCGAGGTTCAACATGCCGGCCGAGACGAGCCGTGTGTCCCAAAGGGCGAGCAGGCCCAGCAGACAGAGCAGGGTCAGGTAGGGGATCGACGCGGCGAGTGGCCAGGCGGCTGGCGTATTCCAGGTATGGCGTATTGTCGACAGGCATTTTGCGGGGGAGAAATCGAGCACGCCATTATCCTGTCTGAATGCGTAGGAGATGAATTGGGTCAGTGCCGTGAGGATGATGAGCAGGGCTCCGTTGTTTCTGATGAGAAAGGCGATGCAGAGAATGGCGCCCAGCAGCAGGTAGTCGATGGGGAATGAAATGATCGGGCGGCGCTGTAGGATGGTGCGGCCGATGAGGATGACGCAGAGGGTGGAGAATAGGAGGAAGGGGATGTCGGCGAGTATGTTATTGAGGAAGGTGAGCATTGTGGGGTTGAGCGCGAAGAGGGCGGTCAACCCGAGGAGCCCGATGCTTGAATGGTATTGCGCGAATCCGCGATAGATGACGATTAGAAACGCAAGGTAGCAGATCACGCCGACCATTTTTAACCAGAAGAAGTCGAGACCGAATGCCTTATAGAAGGGCGCAAGGAGAAGGGGAAATCCCCAGGGATAGGTCAGCGACCAGCCGATGCAGGTGGATTCTCGAGGCATGAGAGTTGCGTTCTCGATGAATCCCGAGGCATCCTCTCCCAGAATGCTTCTTGCCTGGATGATGTATTCGGAGGAGTAGTCTCCCCAGTCGTGCGTATCGGTCAGCAGACCATAGATCAATGCACAGCTTATACCGAGCAGTAATCCGAGCCGGAGCCCCGAGTTGGCGCGGAGCTTTTGCAGCCTGTGATTGAGCATGATCGGGTGTTCCGGGATGTGAGCCTGAGCGGCGCCGATGATTCATGGGCACCTTGGAGAATTCGGTAGTGTTCTAACTTTGTTGTTTCCGGGACTCAGTGTATATCGCCAAGGACAACAAAGTGACGGCACCACCGCTGACAGGTCGAGCCATTCTTCGTGGTTCGTGCGGTCTTCCAATCGTACAGGATTAACAGGATTT
>JAIZWN010000153.1 GCA_020443945.1 Candidatus Thiosymbion ectosymbiont of Robbea hypermnestra
AACCGTAACTTGTTTTGCTTTGGTTGTTTCCGGGATTCGGCGTATATACCCAGGGACAACAAAATTACAACACCACCTCGCGTAGGATGGGCAGTGAGTGAAACGAACCGCATCAGTGAGCCTAGATGTCAAGGTTCCCTCATCAGGAGGAGGCCGGCGCGAGGGTGTAGCCGCGTAGTGTACGGGAGAAGGTTTCGAGTGCCTGGATGCCCGTGGCCTCCGCCTGCTGACACCAGTCTTGCAGTGCTTCGAGCAGGGCCTCCTGGCTGGGCGCGGCCCGTTCCCACAGCTCCCGCAGGCGTTCGCGGAATTGGTAAACGGTTTCCAGGGTCTGGCTCTGGGCCAATATCTGCTCCAGGCGTTGCTTCGCGCGCGCGTCCAGCCTCGATCCTTCCAAGACCAGCAGGCGTTGGGTGCGCCGGGACAGGCGGCGGCAATGACGCCTGCTGCGACACAGCTCGGCGCGAGTGACGGGCGCGAGCACTTCCCGCGCGTAACGGGCGGCGACGTGCATCCGCCCAGTGACGACCGCGCGTACCGTGTCCATGTCGATGGTGCCCTTGCCGGCGACGACCCGTGGCCGCGATGCGACCTTTTTCACTTCGGCGAGGCCGAGAAGGCTCAAGAGCCGCACATAGAACCAGCCCAGGTCCAGCTCCCACCACTTGGAGGAGAGCTTGGCGGAGCTCGGGAAGGCATGGTGGTTGTTGTGTAGTTCCTCCCCGCCGATCAGGATCCCCCAGGGCAGGATGTTGGTGGCGGCGTCCGGCGTCTCGAAGTTGCGATAGCCCCAGTAATGGCCAATGCCGTTGATTACGCCGGCGGCGAAGAAGGGGATCCAGATCATCTGCACCGCCCACAGGGTAATGCCGTGGACGCCGAACAGCAGCAGGTCCAGGATCAGCATCAGCCCGACCCCATGCTGGGTGTAACGGCTGTAGAGATGGCGTTCGAGCCAGTCGTCGGGGGTGCCGTGGCCGTACCGGGCCAGGGTGCGCGGGTCGCCGGCGGC
Source organism: Candidatus Thiosymbion ectosymbiont of Robbea hypermnestra (assembly GCA_020443945.1). Lineage (GTDB taxonomy): Bacteria > Pseudomonadota > Gammaproteobacteria > Chromatiales > Chromatiaceae > Thiosymbion > Thiosymbion ectosymbiont_B. Next base: position 1,013 of record JAIZWN010000153.1, read on the forward strand.
CTTGGCGTACAGCTCCGCGCCCTCCGCCAGGAGCTTGCCGAGGCCCAGAATCCTGGGGCTGTGGGGGTCTTCGGGCGTCTCGCACTTGGCATGATGACGCCGGTGCACCGCTACCCACTCCTTGGTCACCATGCCGGTGGTGAGCCATAGCCAGAAGCGGAAGAAGTGGCTTGCCGCCGGGTGCAGAGCGAGCGCCCGATGGGCCTGCGCCCGATGCAGAAAGACCGTGACGGTCACGATGGTGACATGGGTCAGGATCAGCCCGGCCGCTACTACTTGCCACAAAGAGAAATCCAGGATTCCGTACCAGCTCATCAGGGGTACCTCGGGGAGTAAGGATCGCGGCGGACTCAGGCCACTGGCGCGGGGGCGCGCACGGGATTGGAGGGCAGGTCACAGGTCGAACACGGGGAGGTGCGCGGCGTGGATCTTCGCTTTTGCCTGACCGATGGGAATGCCGACCGGTAGGGTAGGGCCACTATAGCCAATCGGCGGCGTGAAAGGAACTAGTATCCCGTTTCACCTTATTTTTCGCTCTCAGCGCGGCGAGAAGTGGCCAGCCGCGAGGCGCGTGAGCGCAGGAATAGC
>JAIZWN010000154.1 GCA_020443945.1 Candidatus Thiosymbion ectosymbiont of Robbea hypermnestra
AATCAATGGGGTCAGGTCTTGATCCGTGACCCTTAATCGAGCACCCTAGGGCGGGAAAGCCCAGCGCATCCCGCCGCAGTGGTCATTGCCGAGCCAAATCAGAAAAAGGTTTTCAGGATCAGCACCGAAATACCGCCGATGACCAAACCCAGCATCCATTTCATCAGCCTCAGTTCGCCCTCCATCAGCTTCAGCTCGCCTTCCAGCCGAGCCATATCCGCTTTGGTCGCCAGCCGGGTATCCAGGGCTCCCGAAAACACCTCGGCCAGGGCCTCCGCTTCCGCTTCGGCGTGCTTTTCCGATACGCCGGCCGCTTTGAGTCGTCGCACGAACTTCAGGGTATCGAAGGTAATGGTTGTCATGGGTAGGAGGTTATCGGCGCCCCTTTGATCCGCGGATCAGCGGATTTCCGCCGGGGCTCCTATGTTCCCAAAAATACCATTGCATGATGCGGCAATCAATCAATAGGGTCAGGTCTTGATCCGTGACTCTTGATCGAGTAGATTCCCGCTGGGTTCCGACGCCTTTGTGGATAAGATGCAGCGCAAACTGGATAAAAGCTGGCGCTTACGCGAAATCCCCAAAACCCAGCGGCGTCCGGTGGCCCGGCCACTGCGTTGGTATTTTGAGAAATACCCAGTTCGTAGGATGGATAGAGGCGCTGGCGCGGATAGTGGTTTCTGGCACCGTTCTTCTCGCGCCGAAACCCATCACCTATCGACTTAGAAGATGGATTTCGGCGCGGTCAAGCTTATTGGTATACCCCAAACTCATTGGCGCGCCTCTACCCATCCCACCGCGCTCGAGGATCAGTAGAATGATCGGTCTGATCGGAAGGGCACGGGTCAAGACCTGACCCCTTTTCCATATCCGCGGCTTCCGACATCCCATGACCCTTGCGCTATCGATTGCGGCCGGGTGCGGATACCACCAGTCGTGGACCTGACGCCCCTCGCGGAAACGAACCTCCTGCAGGGATTCGACTTGTGATCTCTGGCTCCGGGAATAGGGGAAGCTTCGGAATTCACTCCGTGATAGAGCTTCCTAATTCGACCTTTTTCCCGATGGTAGTCTGGATGGCGTCGATCTGGGTACCCTCGAAGAGCTCGGACAACCGTTTCGATTCGAAGCGGGGTTTCGGGTCAAGATTCGGGTCGGTGAGGTATTTGTCGAGGCCGGGGAGGGTCAGGGTGTAGTCGGTCCGTCCGGGAGTACGGCAGAGATTGATGAGTTGCTTGGGAACATTGCGCCAGAACTCGGATTTCTCGATGTTTGCTTTCATCCGCTCACGGAATTCCGAATTTTCGTATCCCAGGGTGCGATCCTCCATCAGCCGCAGCTGCACCGATAGCTGGAAATGCCGAGAGGCGGTGGCGATGGGGATGTAGCTGGCGGCCAACATCAGCTCGGTGCGGTCGACCATGAAATCCTCGAAGAAGGCGCTTTGGATCGCGAAGATCTCCTGCAAGCGGTTTTCCCTTGACTCGTCCGAGGGTTCGTTTGGTTCGTCCGATTCGTTTGGCTGGTCCGAAAGGATGAGGAGCAAGTCGTCCCAGCCATCGGTCAGGAAAAGGCGATCATTGGCGTGCAATAGACTACCAATCTGCTCGATCTGCAGCGGCTTATCCGGCAGTCTCCCGGGCTCGTGGGGGTTATACCGCTCGTCCCATGCACGCAGCAGGCGGTGGAGGGCATCGATGCGGGCGTAGCGTTGGGTCAGGGCAACCGAGAGGACTGCCAGCACGGGTATCTCTTTGCCTGGCGCTTCTTCGTCCGGAAAGGGACGCTTATGATCCAGTCGCACCGGGATTGCTTGCTCGCGGCGCACGAAGAAGGCGGGAAACTCCTCGACTTCCCAGAAGTTCGGTCTTTCCGGCTTGGCACAAGGAGGCTGGGAGAACTCGGGAAGTGTGCAGCGGCACATGGGGCGGGTCTTGATCCAGGCCATCAGGTCGTAACGTCCTAAGACACCTTGGTAATAGCGCCTTCCATGTTGCCCGGATTTCTCTTTCCCTTGAGACGGCCGGCATACGGTACGTTCCCCATCCCAGCAGTAATTTTGAGCCCTGAAGCGATCCAACCAATCGGTCAGGCGAACCGGCTCTTCTTCTTGATCCAGCTTTCCTTGCTTAGCGAGATAGCTGCCGGCGATTGCAATGCGACCGATGAGATAATAGTCAGGTACATGGGATTCATTGTCGGGCCGTAGTGCTTGGATTAGACGTTGCATCCGCTCGTCCCTGTTCCCTCTTTCCGCCAGGCGGGTACTTTCCAGATACCCGAAGAGGGGGTAGACGAAGTCGCCGGGTTTTAACTCATACTTCTTGTCCCTGAAGATATCGATCAACTGGTTTAGCTTTCCGCGTAGCAATTTCTCCAGGGTACGTAGGCGCTCTTCATATTTTTGGAAGGAAGGGTCGGAATCGATTTCATGCCCGGAATAGAATTTCAGCCTATGGTGTCTGAACCAACCATAGAAATCGCGCCAGGCGAGTGCCGTGTGTCGTTCAGCGATTTCCCGCGCCTTTTTGTCGAACTCGCCGCGCACGTCGCTTTCGTGCATGGAGTCAGGAGGAAATTCACGGAATAAGTTATCAAACTCTTTAATGGGCTTGTCTCGCCAATTCGGATCGCGCGGTTTCTCATTCTGCTCACGGCCGAGCCATTCTTGGAGCTTGTCTCGCAGCACGGGATCCAGCTCCAACCAGCGCGGCCCGTCCCCGAATAGATGCTGCAGCTGGTGCACGACGATGAACAAGTAGTGAAAGGGGGGTTGGCTCTGATTGTAATGGACCTCGAGGGCGAGCTGGTAGAACTCCCGGCCCAGGGCGGCGTGGCATTGCAAATTTGCAATCCAATTGCGCTCCCGTCCGTGCGATCTGCCGCGATCGGAAAGGAAATCGATTGATCGGGTCAGCATGCACTGCCAGGCGATGTCATAGATGTGCCGGAAGATCCCCGATTCGTCTTCGTCGCCATCGAAGTAGTGTTTAACGATCCACCGCCTGGTCTCTTCTTCTCCCATTCTTTCGCAAGGGTATCCAGGCTGGCGCTTCTGCTCGACCAAACGTGCATAGAGATGTTTCTGCACGGACTTAGGCAGGCGCCGCGAGAAGCGGGGAAAATACCAGGGCGCCCGGCTCATTCCTTCTCGACCCGGATCGTCAGATTCCTTATCGGGATCCCCGTCCTTTATGTCATCCTCGGAGCGCGACAAACGCCAGCGGCGGAAATCCTCGGCCGCATCGGAGTGTTGGACTAAGTGACACAGGCGCTGGCCCAGGGAGCGCCAGTGGTGCAGCTGGGAACGATTGGGTCCGTGCAGGCGATCCAGGAACTCGAGCATGGCCTCCGTCAAATCGAGCACCCCTTTCTCCAACTTGGTATCTAGAGGATGCGGGTCCAAGTGGTGGATCACTTGTAGCCAGGTTGCGGTGACCCGCAGTCGTAGGTACCAATCGCGCTCCCGGTCCAGAAAGCCCCCGTGGCGCTCCAGATAATGGGCGAGTTCCAGGTCGTAGCGCCCATCCGGGCGGTCGAAGAAGATATCCAGGCCGTCGCCGGCGATTTCCTCGAACAGCGCCAACAAGTAGCCGTGGCCTTCCACGGTAGCGGCCAGCAGGTCACAGGCGAGCTCGCGGATCAGAGAGCGGCGGAAATGTGAGGACGGACGCTCGTTGTCCTGGTGCCCATCGAAGCTTTGCAGGCAATGGTCGAACAGCCGCAACAGACGCCCAAAGGGGTCCCTGGAATTGGTCAGCGCGTCATTACTATAATAGCGGCGATCCATGGCCTCGTGGGCCACTTCATGGGCGAGCACGCTCTGTAGGTCAGGGCGCTCTGGCATCCAGTAGGAGGAGTTGATGAAGGAGGTATGCCATCTGTCCTCGCCGTCGGCCGAGGTCTGATGGAGGTGGATAAAGGAGCGGGAGGTGAAATCATGCTTCCAGCGGTGCATCACCGGTCCCCAACTGGCAGGGGAAGGGGCAGGTACACGCTGGGAGTCCAGAAGCATGGCAATCGACCGCCCTATGTCGCGACAACGCTCCGTCAGAAAGCCGGTGTAGATCCCCTGCTCCCGACGTCGGGTCAGGCTGGGCCTGGGGTGATCCTGAAAACCCATATCCAGGTCGCGCTCGAACTGGGCCTGAAGATCACGCAGGCGCTCGACATAGTCGTAGATCTTGCGCGTCACCCCGGCACGCAGGACCATGAACCGGGCCAGACGTTGCGATCCGTTCCGCTCCTTCGGATAGGGGTCGGGATCGAGGACACCAAAGGCCCACAAGGCCCACCAGCAGAGGGTCAGGCGATCCGCGACCAGATCGGCCTTGATGTCTTGCAGGGTCTTCAGAATCAGGTAGTGGCGCCGCTGATCCAGACTCCAATGGCCACCGTTCCAAAATTCCTGGATCTCGGCTTGGAGCTTTCGCGTCGGGTCGTGCTCACCTTGTAACGCTTCGTCGTTGCCAACGACAAATCTCGGCATGGGATAAGACCTGACCCACTCCGAGGCGAGCTTCTTGGCGGAGAAGTCCGGTTGGCGCAGCACGCGATACCAGTCATCACCCTCGAACGCCCCCGGTTTGCCCCAGATGTAGGGTTCCTCCCGGCGCAGAAAACGGTATAGAACGGGTGCGTGCAGGTGGTGGATCAGGTTGACTTGGGCGTGACGATACTCGACCAACAAGGTATCGATCCGTTCGAGGCTATCGACCCAGGCCACAAAGCCCAGCACCTGGAGCGGATCGGCCTTTTCTGGGGTATCGCCCGCCTCATCGTCTTTCGTCATGTGTACTTGCTCCTGGGCAATTGGCCTCGGAACGCAGTTCGCGGGCAGACCGGATAACAGGACACAAACCGACTTCCACGATTGCGTGTCGGATCAGAACTCACGCGGGGATTATATTCGTCAAAGCTACAAACGCACCTAGTGCCCCGTTTCACCTTATTTTTCACCCTCAGAGCCCTCCCAACCGCGCCCAGGCGAGAGGAGAGTACCGAGCGAGAGAGCCACGCTACACCTGGCCTTGGCGCGGTTGGGGGGCTCCCTCCGGACGCGACGAGAAGCGACCATCCGCTTCGTTGCGCGAGCTTGCAATAGGGGTAGCTATTCCTGCGCTCACGAGCCTCGCGGCTGGCCACTTCTCGCCGCGCTGAGAGCGAAAAATAAGGTGAAATGGGGTACTAG
>JAIZWN010000155.1 GCA_020443945.1 Candidatus Thiosymbion ectosymbiont of Robbea hypermnestra
GCGGCGGGATGCGCTGGGCTTTCCCGCCCTAGGGTGCTCGATTAAGGGTCACGGATCAAGACCTGACCCCATTGATTCACAGGGGTTGCGGATGATTGCTCTTGAGTCCCCGTCGCGTCTGGCGGTCGATGATTATCTGGCCTTCGAGCAGGCGAGTAAGGTCCGTCATGAGCTGGTCGATGGGTACCTGTATGCGATGACCGGCGCCAGTGATCGGCATGAGGAGATCACGGCCAATCTGCTGGCAATCCTGCACGGCCATCTGAAAGGGAGTGGCTGCCGGGTTTATGGGAGCAATCTGAAGCTCCGCGTCGGAGACGACTTTCTGTACCCGGACTTGTTTGTACGCTGTGCAACCGAGCGGGGAAACCCCTTTTTCAAAACCGATCCGCTATTGGTTGTCGAGGTGTTGTCTCCCAGTACCCGGAGCTATGATCGGGGTAATAAGCGGCTCGCCTATCAAAGCCTCGTGAGCTTGCAGGAATATGTGCTGATCGCTCAGGATACCCCTTCCGTCGAGTGCTATCGGCGCACCGCCGACGGGTGGGAGCGAGCGATCGGCCAGGGGTTGAACGAATCGCTCTCGTTGCAATCCGTGGCATTAGATATCGAGCTGTCGGAGCTCTATACCTAGTCATGCAATGGTATTTTCGGGAACATAGGAGTCCCAGTGGAAATCTGCTGATCAAAGGTGCGACGATAATCTCCTACCCATGACAACCATTACCTTCGATACCCTGAAATTCGTGCGACGGCTCAAAGCGGCCGGCGTATCGGAAAAGCACGCCGAAGCGGAAGCGGAGGCCTTGGCCGAGGTGTTCTCGGAAGCCCTGGATACCCGGTTGGCGACCAAAGCGGATATTGCCCGGCTGGAAGGCGAGGTGAAGTTGATCAAATGGATGTTGGGTTTGGTCATCGGCGGTATTTCGGTGCTGATCCTGAAGACCTTTTTCTGATTTGGCTCTAGTGCCCTGTTTCACCTTATTTTTCGCTCTCAGCGCGGCGAGAAGCGGCCAGCCGCGAGGCGCGTGAGCGCAGGAATAGCTACCC
>JAIZWN010000156.1 GCA_020443945.1 Candidatus Thiosymbion ectosymbiont of Robbea hypermnestra
GCGGCGGGATGCGCTGGGCTTTCCCGCCCTAGGGTGCTCGATTAAGGGTCACGGATCAAGACCTGACCCCATTGATTGCACGGATACATATGGCTGAGCTGACACCGAAGGAGCGGCTGCAACCCTCGTTGCTGGACCGGCTGACGGATGATGAGCCGTCCCGGCGACAGGAGTCGCGGGAGAAGCGGGTGCTCTCGCCCCGCCAGCTGCGGGATTCCGTGATTCGGGATATTCAGTGGCTGCTCAATGCCAGCGATCTGGTCTCGGTGCAGGATTTGGCTCCCTATCCCGAGGTGATCGATTCGGTGGTCAATTATGGCCTGCCGGATCTCGCGGGCAAAAATGTCTCCGGTCTGGAGATCGGCGCCCTGGAGCGCGATCTGCGCCGGATCATTCAGCGGTTCGAGCCTCGCATTCTGCCCCACAGCCTGCATATCCGCGTGGTGGTCGACGAGGGGCTGATGAGCCACAATGCGGTCCGGTTCGATATCGAGGGGGAGCTCTGGGGGCAGCCGCTGCCGCAGCAGCTTTATCTCAAGACCGAGGTGGATCTGGAGTCCGGCGCCTTCGAGGTGTCCGAGCGGGGATTGCCGAGCCGTTAGCTTGGGTCCGGCCCGTGCATTCATAATGGGCGTGGTTGTGCATAACAACAGGAACCGCGAGTGGACACGAATATTTTCATTTTCATTCGTGTCTTTGTGGCTTGGTGTGAAAACAAACGTTGAACATCACGCAGGATTTACCCACTACCAAATCCTGTTCATCCTGAGAAATCCTGTAAATCCTGTAAATCCTGTACTATTGAACAAAGGCACAAATCTCGAAGAATGGCTGGTTGGGGTGGGCTTGCGAACCCCAGCCTACGGGCTGGTCTGTAGTATGGGAACGATTATTTCTTTCCTGAAGGAATGGGGCGTCCGGCACGGCACGGACTGATGGGCACGCGGCGCTTCGTGCCTCCCACAAGCCGTCGCGGCTCGGAAATCTCCGTAGCCTGACCGGAACTCCAAACCAGCCTGCCGGGCGCTGGCTTTGCCCATCCTACCCGCTGCGTAATCCGCGGATCAAAAGGGGCTTTGCGTCCTTTGCACCTTTGCGGTTCATCTAGTGTTCCGTTTTATCTTATTTTGCAAGTCCACAACCGCTGCCGGGCTTGGCGGTTTCCATTGATCAGGATTGAGTATGGGAAATAATCCGGTTGTTCCGATCTATCCGCAGATTACACAGATCAAAAACGAAGCAATCTGTGAGAATCTGCGTAATCTGCGGACAGAAAAGATAATCTGATCTTTTACGACTGATTTGCGGATAAAAGGATTACAAGTCCATAATCGCCACCTTCTCTCTGGCTCAAGGCTGCAAACCTTCTCATCATGGACCCCCGCCATCTCGAATTTTACAACCGCGAGCTGCAACATATCCGCGAGATCGGCGGGGAGTTTGCCGCGGAGTTTCCGAAGATCGCCGGGCGTCTGGGCCTGAGCGGTTTTGAGTGCGCCGATCCTTATGTGGAGCGGTTGCTCGAGGGGTTTGCCTTCCTGGCGGCCCGGGTGCAGCTCAAGATCGACGCCCAGTTTCCCGCCTTTACCCAGCATTTGCTGGAGATGGTCTATCCGCACTATCTGGCGCCCACGCCTTCGATGGCCGTGGTCCGGTTGCAGCCGGATCTCCGGGAGGGGGCGCTGGCGGAGGGTTATGTTTTGCCTCGGGATAGCCTGTTGCGCGGCGAGATGGGCAGGGGACAGCAGACGATCTGTGTCTATCGCACCGCCCAGGAGACCACCCTCTGGCCCCTGGAGATCGCCGAGGCCGAGTATTTCGTCCATGCCGGGCCGGTGGTCAGGACGGATCTCGAGGCGCTCAAACGCAGCAAGGCCGGCATCCGGCTGCGCCTGCGTTGTACCATGGATCTGACCCTCGATCAGCTGTCCCTGGATCGCCTGACCCTGTTTCTGCGGGGCGCCGACGAGCTGCCGTTTCGTCTCTATGAGCTGCTGTCGGCAAAGCCGGTGGAGGTGCTGGTCCAGCCTACCGAACGCCCTCTGCCCTGGTACGATCTGCTCGGGCCCGCGGCCATTGTTCCGCGGGGCTTCGCGGACGAGGATGCGCTGCTCCCTTATGCCCCGACCTCCTTTCAGGGCTATCGTAATCTGCAGGAGTATTTCGCCTTTCCCGAACGCTTTCTGTTCGTGGAGCTACGCGACCTGGCGGCCTCCCGGCGTCGTATTTCGGGCCGCGAGGTGGATCTCATTATCCTGCTGCCGCGGCGTGATGCCTTGCTGGAGAAGGGGCTGGACGCCTCGAACTTCGCCCTCTTCTGCACCCCCGTCATCAATCTGTTCCCCAAGCGTTGCGACCGGATCCACCTGTCCGACGGGGTCCACGAGCATCATTTGATTCCGGACCGTACCCGCCCCCTGGATTTCGAGGTCTATCGGGTGGATAGCGTTACCGGGTACGCCAGCGCCGACCAGAATCCGCAGCCCTTCCTGCCCTTTTACTCCGCCCAGGATTCGGGCGATCCGGGCGGCCCGCCGGCCTATTACAGCATCCACCGGGTGCCGCGGCGCCTGTCTTCCCGCCAGCGCCGCGAGGGGCCCCGGACCAGCTATGTCGGCAGCGAGGTCTATCTGGATCTGGTGGATACCGCCCAGGCCCCCTACCGGAGCGACCTGCGCCAGCTCGCGGTAACCACCCTCTGCACCAACCGCGATCTGCCCTTGCAGCTCCCCGTGGGCACCGGCGACAGCGATTTCACCCTGGAGGAGAGCGCGCCGGTGAAGGTGATCCGGGTCGTCGCCGGTCCCACCCCGCCGCGGCCTTCCCATGCCCATGGCGATACCGCTTGGCGTCTCATCAGCCATCTGTCCCTCAACTATCTGTCCCTGGTCGAGGGGGCGGGGGAAGGCGCGGCGGCCCTGCGCCAGCTGCTGTCGCTCTACGGCGATGTCGCCGAGGCCCCTATCCGCCGGCAGATCGAGGGCGTGCGCAGGGTCGTCTCCCGGCCCATTGTCCGCCGCCTGCCCGGGGCGCGGCCCGTGACCTATGCCCGCGGCCTGGAGATCACCCTCGCCTGCGACGAGACCGCCTTTGAAGGGAGCGGGGTGTTTCTGCTCGGCTCGGTGCTCGAGCGCTTCTTCGCCCGCTATGTAGCCATCAACTCCTTTACGGAGACGGTCCTCGCGACGGACCGGGGAGAGATTATGCGATGGCCGGCGACCATCGGCCGCAGGCAGATCCTTTAGACCTGGTCCTTGCCCTCGAGCGGGCGCCCTTCGGGTTCGATTTCTTCCGGGCCTTGCGGCGACTGGAGAATCTGCACCCGGATCGGCCGCGCCTGGGCAACGCGACCAAGGCGGCGGAGGATCCGGTGCGACTGGGGCAGGAGCCCGCTGCCCGTTTCGCCCCCGCGACCATCGCCGACTTCGCGCCCGGCGCGGAGGGAAAACCGTCGCGCCTTCAGGTCCACTTCCTCGGGCTGCTGGGGCCCAACGGTCCCCTGCCCCTGCATCTCACCGAATACGCCCGGGATCGGCTGCGCAATGCCGACGACCCCACCTTCGCGCGCTTCCTGGACGTCTTCAACCACCGGATGCTGAGCCTGTTCTACCGCGCCTGGGCCCAGGCCCAGCCCACGGTGAGCCTCGACCGCCCCCAGGAGGACCGCTTCGGCGACTATGTCGGGTCCCTGTTCGGCATCGGTATGTCGGCCTATCACCACCGCGACGCCATGCCCGACCTGGCCAAGCGCCACTATGCGGGCCACCTCTCCTGTCCGACCCGCCATGCGGATGGGTTGCGGTCCATGCTCACGGGCTTTCTCAGGCTCCCGGTACGCATCGAGGAGCTGATCGGGCACTGGCTCGACCTCCCCGCCGATCAGCACTGGCGTCTGGGGGCCTCGCCGGTCACCGGGACCCTGGGCGAGAACACCCTCGTCGGCGCTCGGGTCTGGGACCGCCAGTCCAGATTCCGGGTTCGCGTCGGCCCCCTGGGGATGGGGGACTATGAGCGCCTGCTGCCCGGCGGCGCCAGCCTGGCGCGGGTGGTGGCCGTGGTCCGCAACTACACGGGCGACCAGCTGAGCTGGGACCTGAATCCGGTCCTGAAACGCACAGAGATCCCGCCCCTTCGGCTCGGGACCGGCCGGCTCGGCTGGACCACCTGGCTCACCAGCCGCCCCCCGGCAAAAGACGGCGACGACCTCTTATTGGACGCCATGGCCTGGCAGAGAGACGGCACGGAGGGTCAAGGTGAACAGAACTATTCGAACCACAAAGGCGCAGAGAGTGAAGAATCACGAATGGACACGAAACCTCATTTCAGCGGTTCCGGTGCTACGCCCTGATGATCCGCAAAGAGCCGGATATAAGGCGCGTAGTGGAAACGGCGATTTCGGGCTTGACCTGTAATCTCTTCCAGCAGACCCATCTCTTCGAGGCGTTTCACGAGCTGATTGGCGGCGGCAAAGGTAGTGCCGGTAACGGCCTCGACATCTTTGACCGATACGATAGGTTTTGCATAGAGGGTTTCGAGTATCCGGTGGCCGTTACCTGCCGCGTAACCCAATTTTTCGGTAATGTCGTTGCGGTGTTCCTCGCGCATTCTCAAGATACGCCGGGCCGTCTCGGTTGCCTGCTCGCTCACCTCGACAACGCCTTGCAGGAAAAACCAGAGCCAATCCTCCCATGCGCCCAGATCACGTATGGCTTGCAACCGGTCATAGTAGGTCTGATGGTAGCGTTTGAAATAGTGCAACAAGTACAACACCGGTTTGTGCAGCACGCCGCTGTTGCAATTGAAAATCTTGGCTTCCGCTGCCAGAACGTCCTGCAATGAGCCTTGGGTACCCTCGATCTGGCTGGAAAGCACCGCCTCCTTGCGAATGTACATAAAGACGAACAGATCAGGGTTGGGCAACGTCAGTACCGAACCGTCCAGCCGGCCCAGCGCCCGATCCGCTTGGGACAAGAGGGCCTGAAGTCCCTGCATTTCCAGGGGTGGTCGTGGCGGCAGAGATTCGGGGATGGTAGTGCTGTGATCTATAGGATGATAGGACAGGCAAAGCCTAGCGTGGTCTCGCGCCCCATCCTACAGATTTTAG
>JAIZWN010000157.1 GCA_020443945.1 Candidatus Thiosymbion ectosymbiont of Robbea hypermnestra
ACGGAAGGCGGTGACCCACCGACAAGTGTATGGGTTTGCTGCATTTGATTTTCGGGGGATTCGGTTAATTGAGAACGACCGCGGGGTATCACTTGTTGCGACATCCCCCGAAGTGGACGAAGAGCCGGTTGAAGGTGGGGTCCTTGGCAAGGGCGGTCTGGAGGTTTTCCCGGAGGGTTTGTGCGCGGGAGCACTCGCCGGCGCAGAGGTCGAGGGGGAAGTAGACCTCCACGTCGATCCGCCCGTCGAGATAGTGCAGGATGGTGCGCCGGCGTTGGGCGGTCTCCGGTATCCCTGCCCAGAGCCGTTCGAGCCGTTCCAGGACCTGGGGGCGGGTAGGGAGCGCGGCCGGGGTCGGCTCCGCTTCGTCGTTTTCCGGGTCGATATGAACGGTGACGTCGGTGATCTCGGCCACCTGGGAGATGAGCCGGCGTTCCACCTGCAGGGCGATCATATGACCCTCCGAAACGCTCACCCGAGGATCGGCCAGGAGAACATGGACATCCAACGCGGCCTGCCAGCCGTGCCTTCGCGTGCGTAGCCGATGGATTTCCCGCACGCCATCCACGGCATCGATGGTTTCCCGGATGAGGGCGAGCCGTTCCGCCTCCAGCCCGGTATCCACCAGCTCGCGGATCGATCGACGGCCGAGCCCCCAGGCGATGTGGGCGATCATCACGGCGACGAGGATGGCCGCCACGGCGTCCAGGTAGGGCAGGCCCGCGAGGGTGCCGCTGATGCCCACCAGCACCACTATCGAGGAGATGGCGTCGGAACGATGATGCCAGGCATTGGCGCGCAGTAGCTCCGAGCGGACCTGTCGCGCGTAACCGAGGGTCCACCAGTAGAGCCATTCCTTGACCAGAATGGAGACCAGGACCGCGATCAGGGCCGGCAGTTCTGGCCGAAGGAGCGCTCCGGAAAGGAACAGGCGTTTACCGGCGTCCCAGCCGATACCCAGCGCGACGGCCAGGAGCAGAACGCCCAGGACCAGGGTGGCCAGGGTCTCGTAACGTCCGTGTCCGTAGGGGTGCTCCTGATCCGGGGCCTGAGCGGCATGACGCCCCGCCCACCACACGATTCCATCGGAGAGGAGGTCGGAGAGGGAATGGAGGCCATCCGCAAGCAACGCCTGGGAGTGCCACAGGAGCCCGGCGACGATCTTGATCACCGACAGCCCCAGATCGACCAGGCCGCCGACCAGGGCGGTTTTCGAGATGGCGTCGGCCCGTTGGGTGTGGGAGTTTTCCAGCAAGGTCTGATTGCCCGTGGGGGTAGGTAATGGGTAGGATTCAACCCGTACCCAGCTTCAGGGTCTTGAATTTTTCAAGGCGCCCTGAAAATATTCCACCTATGTCCGTACATACCGGCCGCCTCCTGCTGAGACCCCGGGATCCCTTCCTGCTCCCGGAACGGGCGCTCCTGACGTCCGTCCTTGCCGACGCCGGCCTGTTGGGGGCCCCACTGGCAGGTGACGACAATGCCTTTGCCGTAGGCGAGCGCTTTCTGCAATTGGTGACCTTCGCGGGTTGCTCGGTGCGGATCGAGCTGTCGCCCGTGGGTGATGCCCCCTTTTGCCACATCCGGTTCGCCGGTCCTTTCCGGCGGCCGGTGTTTCTGAGTGGCCGGAATACCCGCCCACCCCGGTGCCCCGCTTGCCGCGCCCTCCTGCGGAGCTGGAAGGAGAGCCTGCCCGACCGGGAAGCTCCCGAACCAATGCCGATTGCCTGCCCGGCCTGCGGCGAGGCGAGCCCGCCCTGGGACTATGATTGGAAGGAGCAGGCGGGATTCGGACGCCTGTTCGTGTGGATCGAGGAGGTCTTTCCCGGAGAGGCCACGCCGACGCCGGCCCTGATGGCCCTGCTCGCCGAGGCCACCGGATACGAGTGGCGGCATTTCTACCTTCAAGACTAACGAGGCTTTGCCTTAAGACCCCTTCCCCCGGTGTGACTTTCTGTTATGCCAATCGAGATCGACTTCTTCTCGAATGATCTCGAGAGCCCTTTGTAATTCCTGCTGTTTCTGCTCAGGAAGATGTTCAAGGGAGGTTTTCATTCTCTTATGATAATCCCTTCGTCTCTCCAATAGTAGGGAACGGGGTCAGGTCTTGACCCATGCCTTCAAGGGTCACGGATCAAGACCTGACCCCATTTTTACAATGATGTGCTGGCGGCGGTGGAAGATCAGGTCCCGAACCTGGTGCCCGAGGCGCACGCCACGCCGCTCGAACCGGGTCGGGGGCCGTGATTGCGGGCGGGGATGGAAGGCGCCGGGACCGGCGGCATTCAGGAACCGGTCGTCCGCGGCGGTGAGCAATTCCAGCATCTGTTGTGCGTAGGGCTCCCAATCGGTCGCGGCATGGAACAGGCCGCCGGGCCGGATGACCCGGGCCAGCACGGATACCAGCTCGGCCTTGAGGATCCGCCGCTTGTGGTGTCGCTGCTTGGGCCAGGGGTCCGGGAACAGGAGGTAGACGCCGGCCAGGCTGGCCGGCGCGAGGCCCTGCTCCAGGAGCTCGACGGCATCATGACGGCACAGGCGCAGGTTGGTGAGTCCGCGCTTTTCGATTTCGAGCAGCAGGCGCCCCACCCCCGGACGGTGGACCTCGATGCCCAGATAGTTGCACTGGGGGTGACATGCCGCCAGCTCGGCCAGGAACTCGCCATTGCCGAAGCCGATCTCCAGGTAGACCGGATTCGGGTTGCCGAACAACGCCGGGAGGTCGAGAGACGCGCTTGGATGCCAAGTGATCCCGAAGCGGGGCCAGAGCCTCTCCCAGGCCCGCGCCTGGGCGGACGTGAGGCGCCCCCCGCGCAGCACGAAGCTACGGATGGGGCGGTGCCGGGACCCGTGCATATCACCCGGAGCTCAAGAAACGTTCTCACCGGTAGCAAAGAATTTTCCAAGTCCAATTTCAAGCTCACCTGGGGATTTCGGTTTGGAGGTCGAAGTCGGCCCATACGGGGCAGTGGTCGGAGGGTTTCTGCATACCGCGGATGTCATAGTCGATGCCGGCGTCCACCAGGCGTTCGCGCAGGGGGGCCGTGACCAGGATCAGGTCGATGCGCAGGCCGCGCCTGGGCTCGCGCTCGAACCCCCGGCTGCGGTAGTCGAACCAACTGAAGCGGTCGTCGGCCTGGGGGTGAAGCGCGCGGTAGGCATCGGAGAGTCCCCAGTCGGTGAGATGCGCGAGCCACTCCCGTTCTTCCGGCAGGAAGCTGCACTTGCCCGTGCGCAGCCAGCGCCTGGCGTTGTCGGCGCCGATGCCGATGTCGAGTTCCAGGGGGGCCACGTTCATGTCGCCGAGGATCACCAGGTTCTGATCCGGGGTGAAGCGTTCGCGGACGAAGGCGGTCAGGTCGGCGTAGAACTTGCGCTTGCCGGGAAACTTGACCGGATGCGCGCGGCTCTCGCCCTGGGGGAAGTAACCGTTGATGAGGGTGAATTCATGCCCGTCCGCCAGGGCGTAACGGCCGATGATGAGCCGGCGCTGGGCATCCGGGTCGTCTTCTTCGGGAAAGCCCTTGAGGACCTCCAGCGGGGCCTGTCGGCTCAGCAGGGCGACGCCGTAATGGGATTTCTGGCCGAAGTAATGGGGGGTGTAGCCCAGGGCCTCCGCCGCTTCGCGGGGAAAGGCGTCATCGGCCACCTTGCTTTCCTGCAGACCGATGATGTCCGGGTCGTGCCGGGTCTTCAGCGCCTCCAGCTGGTGGGGCCGGGCGCGAATGCCGTTGATGTTGAAGGTGACAATCTTCATGGGTCGGTGCCAATCATCTCTGTATCTGGGTAATCCGTGGAGATAAGGCTCGGGAATCAACGCAAGTCGGTTGCCAGCGGCTCGTCGTCGATGACCTCGAAGGCTTCTTTGCGCCCCATCTCCCAGCCGTGGCGGTAGGCCCGACCCCAGGGCAGGGCCTCCTGGCCGGCGATGGGGTCCGGCCCGTCCGGCTCCAGGGCGCTTGCGACATGGCGCGCGTACCCCAGTTGGTCGAGGGCATGGATGACGCCGTTGGCGTAGCCCCGGTTGTACCAGAGCTGGGCGTCGTCGGTGCGGTCCGGGAAACCCCGCGAGTCTTCGTAGAGATCGCAGATCAGCTCCAGGAGTCGGGGCAGGAGGGTATCGGTATTCACGATGGCCTGAGGGGTTTAGTGACCAGTTTGCCCATCCTTGCATTGCCGAAACCTGGTATTAGTGTTTGGCAAGTCTCGCAGGGTCATCGTCTCCCGCCAGTGCGATGCGTTCCACTTCTTCCGGCGTCAGTCCGAGCGATTCGGAAACTTCCGCAACGCCAGATCGGTTCAACAGGCGACGGATAAGCTGCGCCTTACCTTTTTCCATACCTTTTTCCATACCCTTTTCCATACCCTTTTCCATACCCTTTTCCATACCCTTTTCCATGCCCTTTTCCATACCTTCCGCTGTGCCGCGTTCAAAGCCAATGGCAAAAGACGGCAGACGTTCGACGTCGGCGCGGGTCAACATGTGTTCGGCCTCC
>JAIZWN010000158.1 GCA_020443945.1 Candidatus Thiosymbion ectosymbiont of Robbea hypermnestra
ACGGAAGGCGGTGACCCACCGACAAGTGTATGGGTTTGCTGCATTTGATTTTCGGGGGATTCGGTTAATTGAGAACGTCCCCTAGGCAATTTTTCAAGGTCCCCATTATCGAGATGTGCGGAATGCATCGCAACCGGTTCTTCGGCGTCGATGGCGACCGGGTTGCTGGTAAACTGTCCCCAGAATAATCAGTGGACTCCCCCATGGCCCCGGATACCCGACAGACACCCACCCCCGGCGTTTTCCGTCGTCTGGCCGCCCTCGGCTACGACCTGATGCTCCTGTTCGGCGTGCTCATGATCGCGGTCACCCTCCTCATTATCCCCTACCAGCTCATCCTGGGCGTGCCCTTCCCCCACGGGGAGCCGTTCCACCGTCTCGGATTGCGGCTTTACCTGATCGCGATCATCGGCCTGTTTTTCACCTTCTTCTGGGTCCGCGGCGGTCAGACGCTCGGTATGCGCACCTGGCGCCTGCGACTCGTGCGCGAAGACGGGCGCCCCTTGAGGCCACGCGACGCCCTGCGGCGATTGGTGTGGGCAACACTCTGCCTGGCGCCCGCCGGCGCCGGCCTGTGGTGGATGCTGTTCGATCGGGAGCGCCTGGCCGGTCACGACCGGCTCTCCCATACCAGACCGATCCGGGTGCGGGATTGAGCGGCGGTGCAGGCGATGACAGAGCGAGGCGGTTTTCCCATCGGGGCTCGTTCCTTGTCCCGATCCGACTTGCCTGCTTGCCTCCGGCGGGCGCCACAAAGCCCTATTCGCGGACTTTTGCGACACCTTCTCCGGACCGGGGGCCTGTTTCAGAGGCCGTCTGAAAACTCAAGCCATGCCGCGCGGTCCAGGTGAGCCTCGGTCTTACAAGGCTGGCTACGGCCTAAAGCCCCTCGCCCCTGGCGGGAGAGGGGTTGGGGAGAGGGGGAACCAATGGCTCCACTTCGATACGGTTAATGACTCCATACCGAGCAAAATCAAATGGGTTGGTTTTTAGACAGCCTCTCAGTGGATATGGGGATTCGGTGGCCTGGCGGGAGGTTGAAATGCGGTCAGCCGCGCATCGGATAGGCATCCTGTTGGTCGCGCTCCTGGCAGTCCTGCCGGGCGCCTGTGGCGATGCCCCCTGGAATCATCCCTATCCGCGCGGCCAGGCGGCGGCCAATGTCCTCTATGGTTCCTTCTCCGAGCGTCCCAAGCACCTGGACCCGGCGCGTTCCTACAGCTCCAACGAGTATGCCTTTATCGCCCAGATCTACGAGCCGCCGCTGCAATATCATTTTCTGAAGCGGCCCTATGCGCTGGTGCCTTTGTCCGCCGTCGAGGTCCCGGTCCCCACCTGGTTCGACGCGGCCGGCGAGCCGCTCCCACCCGATGCGCCGACACAGAGAATCGCCTACAGCGAATATCTGATCCGCATCCGGTCCGGGATTCTTTATCAGCCCCATCCCGCCTTCGCGCGGGACGCGGCGGGAAGACCGCGTTACCTGAACCTCGGGGCCGCGGACCTGGCCGGGATCGACCGCTTGTCGGATTTTCCGCACCAGGGCACCCGGGAGCTGACGGCGGCGGATTTCGTCTATCAGATCAAGCGCCTGGCCGTGCCTTGGCTGCACTCGCCCATCGCCGGCACCATGGGGGAGCAGATCCATGATTTCGCCGCGCTGGGCAAGCGCATCGCGGCGGCGGCGCCCA
The DNA here is from genome assembly GCA_020443945.1 of Candidatus Thiosymbion ectosymbiont of Robbea hypermnestra. Classification (GTDB taxonomy): domain Bacteria; phylum Pseudomonadota; class Gammaproteobacteria; order Chromatiales; family Chromatiaceae; genus Thiosymbion; species Thiosymbion ectosymbiont_B. Next base: position 1,692 of record JAIZWN010000158.1, read on the forward strand.
CGCCCATCCCCGGCGAGGCGCGGCCCTTTCTGGACCTGCGGACCATCCCCTTCGCCGGCGCCCAGGTGCTGGACCGCTACAGCTACCGCATCCGCATCCGGGGCAAGTACCCCCAGTTTATCTACTGGCTCGCCATGCCCTTCTTCGCCCCCATCCCCTGGGAGGCGGACCGCTTCTACGCCCAACCCGGTATGCAGCGGCGCAATCTCAGCCTGGACTGGTACCCGGTGGGCACCGGGGCCTTCTGGCTGCGGGAGAACAACCCCAACCTGCGCATGGTACTGGCGCGCAATCCCAACTTTCACGGCGAGGCCTATCCCACCCAGGGGATGCCCGAGGACGCGGCGGCGGGATTGCTGGCGGACGCCGGCCGGCCCCTGCCCTTCATCGAGCGCGCCGTCTACAGCCTGGAGAAGGAAGACATCCCCTACTGGAACAAGTTTCTGCAGGGCTACTATGATAGCTCTGGGATCTCTTCCGACGCCTTCGATCAGGCGATCCAATTCAGCGGCCAGGGCGAGGCGCTGGTCACCCGACGCATGCAGGAAAAGGGGATCGGGTTGCTGACGGCGGTCCAGACATCCATCTTCTATCTGGGCTTCAACATGCGCGACCCGGTAGTGGGCGGGGATTCGGAGCGCGCGCGCCTGCTGCGGCGGGCCATCTCCATCGCCGTCGACTATGAGGAATACATCGCCATCTTCGCCAACGGCCGCGGGATCCCCGCCCAGGGGCCGATTCCGCCGGGCATCTTCGGCCACCGCGCGGGCGCGGCGGGAATCAACCCCTATGTCTACAGCTGGCGCGACGGGCGGGCCGTGCGTCGCGGTCTGGACGAGGCCAGGGACCTGCTGGTCCAGGCGGGGTATCCGCGCGGTCGGGACCCGGCGACGGGCCGGGCCCTGAGCCTGAACTACGAGGCCGTCGCCCAGGGGCCGGACGACAAGGCGCGCCTGAGCTGGCTGCGCAAGCAGTTCAAAAAGCTCGGCATCCAGCTCGTGGTGCGGGCCACGGACTACAACCGCTTTCAGGAGAAGATGCACAAGGGCACCGGCCAGCTCTACACCTGGGGCTGGAACGCGGACTACCCGGACCCGGAGAACTTCTTCTTCCTGCTCTACGGTCCCCACAGCAGGATGGACGGCGGCGGGGAGAACACCTCCAACTACGCCAATCCGCGCTTCGACGCCCTCTTCGAGCGGATGAAGAACCTGGACAACGGGCCCGAGCGCCAGGCCCTGATCGACGAGATGGTAGAGATCGCCCGGCGGGACGCCCCCTGGCTATGGGGCCTGTATCCCAAGGCCTTCAGCCTCCACCACGCCTGGGTGGGAAACCTCAAGCCCAACCTGATGGCCAACAACACCCTCAAATACCGCCGGGTCGACGCCGTGCAACGGGAACGCCTGCGGCGGGAGTGGAACCGACCCGTGCTCTGGCCCCTGTGGCTGACGGCCGCCCTGCTGGTGGCGGGGGCGCTGCCGGCGGTCGTCCTCTTCCGCCGCCGCGAACGCCGCGCCGCCCTGGCGCCATGAAGGATAAAACGGCAGAGGTAGTGTTCTAACTTTGTTGTTTCCGGGATTCAGTGCATATCGCCAGGAATAACAAAGTTACGGCACCACCGCTGACAGGTCGAGCAATTCTGCGTGGTTCGTGCGGTCTTCCAATCGTACAGGATTAACAGGATTT
>JAIZWN010000159.1 GCA_020443945.1 Candidatus Thiosymbion ectosymbiont of Robbea hypermnestra
AGGAATAGCCAGTCCTATTTCAAGCTCGCGCAACGAGGCAGATGGCTGTTTCTCGCCGCGCCCGAAGGGAGCCCCCCAACGCGCCCAAGCGGCGTTACCGCGCTTGGCAATGAGAGTGAGAGCATTCCCGGCGCGCGGTGCCTTGCCTGGGCGCGTTTGGGGGGGCTCTGAGAGCGTAAAATAGGGTGAAACGGGGTACTAGGTTTCCGTTCATTGCGCGCAGGCATACTATTTTCCCTTGCGGGTAGCCGGACGGCGCCGCCGGCCCCTGGTCTTGGCGCCGGTCGTGCCGGCAGGGACGCCACCGTTCGCCGCCTGAAACCGGGTCCACCAGTCGGCGAGCTCCGCGTCCGCCTCCCCCGCCTCGGCCCGCAGGAGGAGAAAATCATAGGCCGCGCGGAAGCGGGGATGCGCCAACAGACGCAAGGGGCGTTTGCCCTCGCGCCGTTCGAGGCGGGGTTGCAGGGACCAGATCTCCCGCATGGGCAAGGTCAAACGCTTGGGGATCGCCACCAGGGGCCGTTGGCGAACGAGCGCATCGGCCGCGGCGTGGAGCATAGCCTCGTTGGCCACCATCCCCCGGGCCAGCAAGCGGGCAAACCGGCGACGCACCGGCGCCCATAGCAGCGCCGCGAACAGAAAGGCGGGGGCGACCGGCTTGTCCTCCCGAATCCGCTGGTCCGTATTCTCCAGACCGCGGCTGACGAAGGTGATGGAGACACCGCCGTCCTCGCGGTCGAACGACTCATCGGTGGCGGGAAACAACCGGGCGAACAGTCGATAATGACGCAACTTCTCGAAGGCGCACAGGCCCAAACCGGTCTGAAGCAGCTTCAGGACCTCCTCGAACAGGCGCGCCGGCGGTACATCCCCCAGCAGATGACCGAGCTCGAACAGCGGCCGCTCACAGGCCGGATCGATGTCGAAGCCGAGCTTGCAGGCAAAACGCACGGCGCGGAGCATCCGCACCGGATCCTCGCGATACCGCTGCTCCGGATCCTCGCCGATAAGCCGCAGGCGTCCCGCCCGCAGATCCTCGAGCCCCCCCGCGTAATCGATGACGGAAAAATCCGCGATATTGTAGTAGAGACCGTTGACGCTGAAATCCCGGCGTAGCGCATCCTCCTCCCGGGTGCCGTAGAGATTGTCGCGCACGATCAGGCCATTCTGAACCCGGCGCTCGCCCGCGACCTGCTCATGCCCACTGCCGCGGAAGGTAGCCACCTCCACGATCTCGCGACCGAAATACACATGGGCCAATCGGAATCGCCGCCCGATCAGGCGACAATTGCGGAACACCCTGCGCACCTGCTCGGGCGTGGCATCCGTAGCCACATCGAAATCCTTGGGCTCCCGACCCAGCAGCAGATCCCGCACCCCACCGCCGACCAGATAGGCCTCATAGCCTCCCTCCCGCAGGCGGTAAAGTACCTTGAGCGCATTCTCGCTGATGTCGGCGCGTGAAAGCCGATGCTCACTGCGAGGTACGATCAAGGGTGAATGAAAAGTCATCTCGTGCAAGTGGTTCCTACTTTTTTCAGGGCTGCGTTCATGAAAAGATCAGTTCCGTCTGTTTTTGAGTCCGGAGCCATTTAGGAAGCCTCGGTATCGGCAGACTGGCGAGCTCTCTCGGTTCCAGTTTATGCAGCCCTCCGCCATAGGTCCTTCCCGCATTAATCAAGACCTGCTTTTTAAGGCTGTTCAGACAATCGAGAAGTTCTTCCATTCTGTTGCGGTCCTTGCCCAACAACAGTTGGACGTCCGGTTTAGGATAAAGCATCAGGAAAACATTGGTTGCAATGGCATCGGAAAGGTTGAGAAAGAACCGGAACGGATGTTCATCCGGCGAGTGGCTTCTGCCCATATAAGTTGCCATGAAAAGTGCCGGCTCCCTTCTTTCCTGCTGGTACCAGAACTTTCGATTCGAGCAGAGATATTTTCCTGAAATACCCTCTGAGTGACCTGATTCCAGGTACTGCCAAAGTGTCGGATGCTTTTTCCTCACCAATTCGGGAGGTAGTGTACAGTCGAGCAAATAGCAGACCTTCGGAACCGATGGCAAGCCGATATCGTCGTTTTCAATTACAGTTGTTTTGATATGTCGAGGACTCGGGAGTATGGGCCGCAGAAATCTTCGCGGGATTTTATGCTGTGAGGCCGTTTCATGGTCGATGATAAAAAATCCGTTAGCGCCGGTTGCGATGCCACGCCGGATATCGAAGACATCCAATAAAGTGGGGCAGCCATTTATATCAGGAGAATCCTGGGACGGAATATCCCATACATGCCATTTTTGTTCCGGTGGCATATCCTCCGGGACTAGCCTGCGTTTGCGTTTCGGGTTGGCAAGGCTGCCTCCGTACGAAAAGGTAAAACCTTGCGAATCGGAAGAAGGTGTATTCTTGTAGGTGACCACGCAGGACGACACGAGGGCATCGTCGAACTGCACATCCGTCGGATCGAACTGATGGATATGGATCAGGGTCACCCTACGCAGAAGGTATTCCCGGAGAACACGTCCATAATTCACGGAGAGAAACTCGCTGGGGATCAACCATGACGCCACGGCATTCGGTGCAAGCAGTTGGTGGGAAAGCAGGATAAAGTAAACGTATAGACCACTCAATCCACTGGGATTGAGGTCGAGTTCGGATCGGACGCGATCCTGCAGGAGCGATTTGGCAGCCGATGGGATGTGGTGGTGTCTCACATAGGGAGGATTGGTACATAACAGGCTGAATGTACCCCGATTCTTCGACAGTTGTGTGAATTCAAAGAAGTCTTGATTGATAACCGTAAATGGGGCGCTTGACCATAGCTCATCGGCAACGGACGAATAGCCGGCATCGAACTCGATTCCCGATGCTTGTTTTATTCGTGTCTTGTCGACTCGCTCCTCCATTGCACCGAAGAAGACCCCCGTTCCCAACGCGGGCTCGAGAAAGTAAATATCATGATTATCATGAAAGCGTAATGAATTGGTTACAATGTCTTGCGCGAGATCGAACGGTGTCGAAAATTGACCACGCCGGTTACGTTCTTCCTGCGTTCTGCGATCATCGATTGCCTTTTGTCTCTCAAATCGCTTTCTTTCTCTTAGTTCGGTTGGGGTGGCATAAGTCCCTCGCCTTTCTTCTATTCGGTGAGTCGAATGCTTTGGTTCCTGAAGCAATATCGCGAGATCATTGATCCGATGCTCCCAGATCCAATCTATGCCTTCGGATGCCTCATATCCCAGATACCCAGGCTCGAAATAGCCACACAAGAACAGGACGTACTGTACATCGCGGCCGAATTCAGTTTTGAGTTGATTATATTTCTGGGCCTCCTCCTTACGCCGCTTATTGGTATTCGTAGCATCCCCCGCTGATTTGGCCTCGATGAGAATCGGTACACTCCCCTTTTGCGCACATGCCGGCTGAATAACACAGTCCACTGGAACCTTCACCTCCCGCCTACCGCTCTCCACTGTAATGTTGAGACGGAATGTGAAGGAGCTTGGCGGAAGACGCCGTGCGTCATCAACACTGTTTGGTGGAAGGTATCGATACTCTCGAAGTTCGAGCCACTTTTGGATCGATTCCAGTTGGCGGCGTTCCTGAGCGTTGCGTATGAGGGGATCGGCTGTGGCACCACAGAGACGGTCGGCAACGACACTGGCCGCCCGGGCAATTTCACCCTCGGAAGGATGCTGACCTGTTTCGAGCCAGGAAAAAAGATCAGGGTCCACGAGTTCGATGATCGTCTCACAGATTCGAGCAAGCTGCTCATCGCGATCCATTGTGCTCATGCGGGGCGGTATACGCGAGGGCCGGTCCAGCCTTCCTTCCATGGCGAAAACGAGATTCTTACTCACATGGGCAAGGCCGATCAGCCGATCCCTGGCGATCGGGGGGGCACACATCATGCGCAGCATGGGCAAAACGCCGGGGGTTGTGGTCAGTCTATCGGGCGTGATGGCACGGAGAAACTCCGTGTGTGTGAGGGCCTGGGTAACGTCTCCCGTGGTTTTTGCACGTTGCATTCGGTACGTCTGGGGCGCAAAGCGGAGGAACCAGTCGTTATAGAAGTCTATGGACTTCTCGACGTCGGATTTCCAGAGTCGAGGTTTGTCGGCATTGATTGCCATTTGGTTATTTTCCACTTCAACGCGGCTAATCTAAGGGTATAAGATGCCGTGCCATCAAGTCAGGCGTTATCGCTCGGCAAACAAGATGAAAAACTACGAATCACGCCAATCAACTCCCGCGATCGTAGTTTTCCCTTCCGCGTTCCGCCAGGCTGACTTAATGGCATTAGTCGTGCAAGTTATTTTTACTTCCTGTTTGCATTCGCCTTAGAGGCTGTCTAAAAACCAACCCATTGATGTTGCTTGGTATGGAATCATTAACCGTATCGAAGTGAAGCCATTGATTCCCCCTCTCCCTGCCACCCCTCTCCCGCCAGGGGCGAGGGGCTTT
>JAIZWN010000160.1 GCA_020443945.1 Candidatus Thiosymbion ectosymbiont of Robbea hypermnestra
AGGAATAGCCAGTCCTATTTCAAGCTCGCGCAACGAGGCAGATGGCTGTTTCTCGCCGCGCCCGAAGGGAGCCCCCCCAACCGCGCCAAGGCCAGGCGTGGCGTTGCTCTCTCGCTCGGTGCTCTCCTCTCGCCTGGGCGCGGTTGGGAGGGCTCTGAGGGTGAAAAATAGGGTGAAATGGGGTACTAGACCGCGCGGCATGGCTTGAGTTTTCAGACAGCCTCTAAGGCGCCGGCAGCGGTTGTGTTTCAGGCGCAGAGGTTTTCCTCGACTGCGATGACCGCCGCCTCCACCCGCGAGTGGACGCCGAGCTTGCGCAGAATGGCCTTGACATGGAGCTTGACCGTGCCATCGGAGATGTTCAGCTCCCGGGCGATAGCCTTGTTGCTCCGGCCTTCCGCGAGCTGGCAGAGGATCTGACGCTCCCGCGGCGTCAGGCCCGAGAGGCCGGGCTTGGTCTCCAGGGTCGCGGCGTCGCCCTTGACCGCCTTCACGAGCGCGCCGGTCAGCTCCTTGGCGACGACCGTCCGGCCGGCGACGATTTCCTCCAGGGTCCGGATCAGCTCATCCGGCTCCATGTCCTTGAGCAAATAGCCCTGGGCGCCGTTCCGGAGGGCCGCGAGGAGATCCCGCTCGTCGTCGCTGGTGGTCAACATGACCACCGGCATGGTCTGCCGGGCGGCGCGCAGTCGCCGTAGCGCCTCCAGGCCGCCGACCCCGGGCATGCGCAGGTCGAGCAACAGGACGTCCGGGCGGGTCTCGATTACCCGGCGGATGCCTTGGTCGCAGTCGCCGACGGCATCGACGACCTCGATACCCCGGCGCTCCAGCAGCTCCCGCAGACCGATGCGGAACAGGGCGTGATCGTCGATCAAGAGGACGCGCATCGCAATCTCCTACCGGGTTCGCCAATACCTATCGAGCGGGGGGATTTCTCATGCTCAATGGCGCCGTAAAGGCGCAAAAATCTTCATTGATCCGCGGATTACGCGGATTGGTAGTGGTAAATTCTCAAGTGATCAGGTGTCTACCTGAGTCACGTCGAACATCACACAAAGACACCAAGCCACCAA
>JAIZWN010000161.1 GCA_020443945.1 Candidatus Thiosymbion ectosymbiont of Robbea hypermnestra
GGGGGGCTCCCTTCGGGCGCGGCGAGAAACAGCCATCTGCCTCGTTGCGCGAGCTTGAAATAGGACTGGCTATTCCTACGCTCACGCGCCTCGCATCTGGCTGCTTCTCGCCGCGCTGAGAGCGAAAAATAAGGTGAAACGGGGCACTAGATTCCGGCACTCCCTGCCGGCATGACGGGGTAGGGGTCGGCAGACTTCATCACTTAAAATTTAGCCACTACCCGGAAAGAAAGTTCTGCGCGTTAGCCCGGCGCCACTCCACCAGTTGAGGTTTGGGTTTATTCTTGACGGCGAGCTTCCAGAAATAGCCGACCAGGTTGTCACCAAAGGAAATGGCCTTGCGCGGCAGCACCAGGGGATGATCGCCAGGCACTGCGGGACCTCGCAGGCAGGTAGTGGCGCTGAGATAGCCGTTCGCAGCGGCGGCGCGTACCACGTCCAAGTCGAAGCTTCCGTATGGATAACACAGGTGCTTGACCTCCTCGCCGAGCAGATCTTCCAAGAATGCCTTGCTGTCGGTCAGCTCTCGGCGTTGGCGGTTGGGGGTCGCCTCAGCAAGCTTGAGGTGATTCACGGTGTGGGAGCCAATGACCATGCCTGAGGCTCGGAGCTCCCTTAGTTGGTCGGCGCTCATCAGTGCGGGAACCGGCCGCCCCGGACCCTTGGCGAGCCACCGTGCCCACCGCCCGACCCAGCCGCTGACGGCATAGACCGTGGCCGGGAAACCGTGGCGCTGGAGCACCGGTAGGGCGTAGCGCACAAAATTCACGTAGCCGTCATCGAAGGTAAGCGCCACCGCCCGGGGTGGAATCACCTGCTTTCCCTGCAGACACATCAAGACGCAGTCCAGATCCAACACCCGGTAGCCGAAGTCCTTCAGAAAGGCCATCTGACCGGCAAATCGGCGGTGGTCGCAGTAGTTCGCACGATGCTTCCGCATGGGCGCGAACTCGCCCACCTGGTGATACATGAGTATGGAAATTCGGTTAGCCATAGGGATGTGACCGAGGGGTTCCTCCATATGTCAAGTCCTGCCATCCAAAGATGCGGTTCGCTGCTTGCTTGCCGGAGGCAGGCCCTTGCGGCTCCAGAATCTCCGTGCCCGCTTTACCCCTGGGAACAAGAAGCGACGAGTATCTCATCGAGTCTAGTGGGATGTCAGGTCCGGATAATTACGAAGGATTTTTTTAGAGCCTGTTTACGATCTTTGGATTAACAAGGCCAGAAAAGCCAAGGTCACAAATTGCAAGCTGGTATTGAGTTTTCGCTCGCAGTTTTTCCATAACCGTCGACATTTTTCCAACCAAGCGAAAGAGCGCTCGACCACCCATCGTTTAGGCATCACGGTAAAGGTGTGCAGTTCGTTTCGCTTGGCCACCTCGACCGTGGCCCCCAGCATTTTCCGTACGGCCGCGGCAAAGGGCTGTCCCGTATAACCGCCATCAACCAACACATTCTTCACCGCGGACAACTTGTCCTGATGTTCAGAGAACGCCACCAAGGCACCGGCTCGATCGGTGACATCCGCTGTCGTCACGGCTATCGCGTGGGGAAGCCCTTGAGTGTCCACGGCCAGATGTCGTTTGATTCCAGATACCTTCTTGCCCGCGTCATAACCCTTCTGTTCCGCGGTATCGGTATTCTTCACGCTTTGGGCATCAACGATCACGAAGGTTGTCTTCTCGTTTCGACCACGGTTGATACGGACCTCGCCAACCACATTTTTTTAAGGCCTGCTCAAGCAGGCTGAACTCATCATCAGAGGGTTTTTGACTCCAGTGACGAAAGTATTTATACACCACCGGCCAGTTTGGAAAATCACGGGGGAGCATTCGCCATTGGCAGCCACTTTTCAGTACATACAAAATGGCGCAAAAAACATCATATAAATCAACCACTCGCGGCTTGGTCTTCTTCTTGGCCTGCTCGAATAAAGCTTGTAAGGGCTCAAGCTGCTCTCAGCTTATATCACTTGGGTAGGAATCTCTCATCGCTTTTCCTCGTGAGTCAAAATCACTTTGACTTAAAGATCGTAAACAGGTTCTAAGAAAGCAAAAATCTTGCCTGGCGGCAAGCAAGAAGCGGAGATGATTGCGGGTATATATGAGAACAAGGAATTGCCAAAACCAGAGTAATAAGTACCTCAATACAATTATTTGTAATTCTTAATTCGAGAACAGAATTCTATACTCATTCGACCCGAATGAATCAA
>JAIZWN010000162.1 GCA_020443945.1 Candidatus Thiosymbion ectosymbiont of Robbea hypermnestra
GATCACTTCAATGATATCGCCTGTCTTACGGCCCAAATCCAGCACCAGCAGTGATTGCCCGATGGCCTCTTTACCGAGTCCTTGAATGACTTCTTTGATCTGAATCACGGCCGTGGATTTCACCCGCGATAAGAAAAAAACCTCCTGCTTTTTCAATAGCATACAACAAGGCATAGTCCCAGTAACCCAGGTCGAAAATTACCAGCTTTCCGGTCAGTGACGCGAACTCCGGAAAGCATTTTCTATCGTGTCTGTTTCCGGGCGTTAGTTGAAACCACACGAGCAACCCGTTCAGGAGATCGAAACTCGCAGGCCACTTGATCGACGCCTCCGTACGGGTACCGGGAAACACGTTTTTGGCCCCTGCCAAGAGTGTAATAGAACTCGAATCGATCAGCTCGATGGCAGTGACGCCGAGCGGTTTCAGAATCGTCTCGTTCACCCGGACCGACGTCGCAAGCCGCCCCATCAGTTCGGTAATAACGTCTTGCAAATTCCGTTTCAATCGGTTTCCCGACATCCGCTCCCAAAACGCACCGCGACTGATTGATTTATTCAGATGACCCATCATCGAACGGCGAATAGATTCCAATGAAAACGTCTTGGCATCGCCGAGATAGCAAAACACTAACATTGATGGCGAACGCCAAGGGCGTAATCGTGGTTCTGGCGTCTTCGGCAGGAATGGATTTTTGGTAGTGCGTCAAAACGTTAAGAATGTTATTCTCGTCCATGGCGAACTCTTTGTTGCTTCATGGTATATAGCTGGCACAACTATCATATTATGAAGTTAGCAAGGTTTTCGCCACTTTTATTGCCGCCTTTGAAAACTATTTGTAACTGTTTGAAATTTAAG
>JAIZWN010000163.1 GCA_020443945.1 Candidatus Thiosymbion ectosymbiont of Robbea hypermnestra
TCGGTAAAGAGGCCATCGGGCAATCACTGCTGGTGCTGGATTTGGGCCGTAAGACAGGCGATATCATTGAAGTGATCCCCGAAGATTTCACCCGCCAACGCGCGCTGTCGTTGCCTCATCTGGTGTCCATGCTGTTGAACCTGCGCAAGGGTAGTATCGGCGACGAACTCGACCGCTTCTTCGAGGTACTCCATGACCAACCATTGGCCGATAGCGTGTCTCCTTCGGCCTTCTGCCAGGCGCGCATGAAGCTCGACCCCCGTGCCCTGATGGCTCTCAACCGACCATTGCTGGAAGGCTTCGAACGCGACTTCACGCCCCGTCTGTGGCAGGGCTTGCGTCTGCTGGCGGTCGATGGCTCGACGGCGCGTTTGCCGAACACCGACGATGTAATGGCGACCTTCGGTGCGCCACCGGAGGGGAACTCGGTTCTGCTGGCCCGGCTCTCGCGGTTGTATGATGTCCTCAACAACTTGGTGATCGAGGCGGCTGTCGAATCCCGTCAGGTCGGCGAGCGCGTACTCGCTGGTGAGCATCTGGCCGCGACGCGAGTCAACGATCTGGTCTTGTATGACCGCGGCTATCCGGCCTTCTGGTTGTTTGCCCTGCACCATCAGGAGCACCGCCATTTCTGCGCTCGCCTGCCCTTGGATTTCTCCACTCAGGTCAGCGCGTTTGTGGCCAGCGGCAAAAAAAGCGAGGGCGTGCAATTCACGCCAGGCCCACACGCACGCCAGCAATGTCAGGTCTACGGGCTGTCGCCTGATCCGATCCCCCTGCGTTTGGTCCGCGTAAAGCTCAAAAACGGCGAGATCGAAGTGCTCGCAACCTCGCTCCTGGATGAGCAAGCCGATCCGAGTACCTGGTTTAAGCACCTGTACCACCTGCGCTGGGGCGTGGAAGAAGGCTATAAACGCGAGAAGTGTTGGCTCGAAATCGAGAACTTCTCCGGTCTCAGTGCCCACGCCGTGAAGCAGGATTTCTACGCCAAGCTCTTCGTGCTCAACCTCACTGCGGTCCTTTCCTGGGTCGCTCAAGCCATCGCCGATTGTCTCTACCAAGAGCGCACGCATGCCTATCGGGTGAATTTCGCCCAGGCACTCTCCAAGATGAAGGATAATCTGGTTCGCTTGTTCGTCTCCAACGCTTCACGGCAACTCCTCACCGCGCTCGTGCTGGCGATGGCTACCTGCGTTGAACCCGTCCGACCAGACCGAGTTTATCCACGAAAGATCAAGCCCGCCAAGCTCCACGGCTTCCATCCCAACTTCAAGCGGTGCCGGTGAGGCTTAACTTAATGGCATTGGGTTACAACATGCGGGAGATCGGTGATCATGTGGGAGTGCACTACTCGATGATCAGTAGGATGATCGGTCTGATCGAGAAGGCACAGGTCAAGACCTAACCCCTTTCCCAGAAAGTGCAAATAATTAAATCAAAGAAATTAATTTAATTATGAACTGGGTTCACACGCTAGCGTCAATAATAACAATAGGAACTGCAATCATTAATGTATTGATTGCAGTATTTAATAATGAGATTAATATATTTTTTGTTGATATTGAAAAAATCCATCCAGTTATAAGGTTTACACTTTTCGTTTATTTAGAATTAATAATAAGCCTTTTCTTTGGGTATATCAAAGTTAAAGTGTTGCCTATATATCTCGATTCCACCTGGTTCTGGGTGATATTCTTTCTTCCTGCAATCATATGTGTTTTTTGGCTATCAGCTTGGACATCTGTTTTCAATATTGATTTGTTAATTGTTGACTTAGATAGTATCGGCTCATATATCTCAGGCGAAGAGCTAATGATAATGTTATTTATGGCATCATTGTCCGTCATCATTATGGCCGTTATAGGTGGTTATATTAAAGGGATAATTAAGAATAAAAGTGTTAGCTTTAGTTTTGAGATTGCTAGGGGTTTTGCAATAATACATGCATTCTCAATGTTAGTTGTACTGGGCTATAGACTTTGAGGGCCATATAAAATATACGCTAACATTCACATCCAAACCGACTTTCGGGTCGCTAGCAATCCCCTCGTCGGCTGATGTGAGGCGTTAGCACTTCAAGAATGAGAAATGTTAGAAAAAATCAAAAATCATTGGATTGGCTATACGGTCACAATAATTGTTGGAACAGCCACAATCACTGCGTCAATTATCCATTTTTGGTCAGGGAAAGGGGTCAGGTCTTGACCTGTGCCTTCAAGGATCACGGATCAAGACCTGACCCCTTTCCCCCTAAAGAACCCGTGATAGCTCGTTCGAAAAGGGCGGGGTGAGCGCGAAACGTTGTCCGTTTCAGGCGACCGATTGCCTCATGTATT
>JAIZWN010000164.1 GCA_020443945.1 Candidatus Thiosymbion ectosymbiont of Robbea hypermnestra
CACACGGCTCTCGATGGGAGGCCTCGGGTCGCCGTCCCTGGCAGCTGGATTCCGGGGTCCCACCCGGAATGACGGTGAGGTGGCACCGGCAACGCCAAGAGCCGGCCGAGACCACGGCAGAATTCTTCGTGGCTTTGTGGCTTGGTGTGAGAAAAAACGTCGAACATCACACAGGATTCACCCACTACCAAACCACGATGGGACCCGCATGTTTTCGGAACGGTACAAAAGGCCCTTTTCCCGTGGGCGGAACAATCGACAACCCCGCCGCGAGCGGTGGGGCAGCGGATCGCGCTTCGCGAGTCTGCTGGCCTATGTCACGCCCCACAAGCGGGTATTACTGCTGGCGGTGGCATTCATGCTGGGGGAGAGCGCCATCGCGCTGGCGAATCCCTGGATTGCCGGCAAGTTCGCCGATCGGGTGCTTCATCCCTCGGCGGCCGAGCCGCTCGGAATCTCGACCCTGATCGCCCTGTGGGCGGTGCTATTGGCGGTCCAGAGCGGTTTGATGTTCGGCAACCGCTATCTGCTCGGCAGCGTAGGCGAAACCATGCTCGGCAACCTGCGTATCCGGCTCTATGACCACTTACAGGCATTGCCCCTGGCTTATTACCACCAGAAACGCCGCGGCGAGGTGCTGACCCTGCTGGGCAACGATGCGGCGCAGATCAGCAATTTCGTCACCGGCACCCTGGTCGGCCTGCTGCCGCTCGCGCTCACCTTTGTCGGCGCCTGCTACATGCTCTTTCTCATCAGCCCGACCATCGCCGCCCTGGCGGGAGTAGTGGTGCCCCTGTTCTTCCTGGTCATGAGGCTGATCGGACACCGCATCCGACCGCTTTCCACCCAGTGGGTACGCACCTACGCCGCGATGTTCGCGACCCTGGAGGAAAACCTCGGGATGCTCCCGGCCATCAAATCCTTCACGCGCGAGGCGCACGAATCGCGGCGCTTCCGCCGCAGTAATCTCGCGCTGCTGCGCATCGCCCGGGAGCGGCTGCGGATCGAGGCCCTGTTGACCCCGTCGGTGCAGCTGCTGGCCGGGATGGGGCTGCTGCTGCTCTTGTATTTGGGCGCCTTGCAGCTGCAAAGCGGAACGCTACAGGCCTCCGACCTGGTGAGCATCCTGCTCTACGGCATGCTCCTCACACGGCCGGTCAGCGGCCTGGCCGGCGTCTACGGCAGCGTGCAGACCGCGCGCGGCGCCGCCGAGCGCCTGCTCGAGGCCTTCGCCCTGCGGTCGGAACCGGACGCCGCCGGGACCCCCCCGCTCGGCCCGGTTGCCGGGGAGATTCGCCTGGAGAACCTCCATTACGCCTATCCGGGACGCCCGCGGGTGCTCGCGGGGGTCGATCTGACAATCCGCGCCGGGGAAACCCTTGCCCTGATCGGCGAAAACGGCTCGGGCAAGAGCACCCTGGCCCATCTGCTGATGCGCTTCGCCGAACCCGACCAGGGCCGCATCCGGATCGACGGCACCGACATCCGCACCGTGAGCATCGCGAGCCTGCGTGGGCAGATCGGCATGGTGTCCCAGCAGGTGTTGCTCCTGAACGCCTCCGTCCGGGAGAACATCGCCTACGGGCGTCCGGAAGCGGGCCATGACGAAATCGAGGCCGCGGCCAGGGCCGCCCAGGCGCACGCATTCATCCAACGCCTGCCCCAGGGCTACGACACCCTGATCGGCGATCAGGGTATCCGCCTCTCCGGCGGTCAACGCCAGCGTATCTCGCTGGCCCGGGCCCTGCTCAAGGACCCGCCGATCCTCGTGCTCGACGAAGCGACGGCCATGTTCGACCCGGCAGGCGAACGTGCGTTCATCGAGGCCTGTCGAGAGGTGCTGGCGCGACGCACGGTCATCCTGATTACCCACCATTCCGCCGGCCTCGCCCTTGCGCAACGGGTGCTTCGCCTGGAAGATGGCCACATCCGCGAAATGCCGCCGCCCCCGCCAGGTTCATCATGAAGCCAATCACTGACCGGAAAATCCGTCACGCTCTCGTCGGTTGTGGTCGTGTCGCCAGGAACCACTTCGATGCAATCGCAGGACATGCCGACAACCTCGAGCTCGTCGCCGTCTGTGACAACGACGCCCGGACCCTTGCCGAGCGTCGCGACCGATACAAGGTTCCCGGATACCTTCGGCTCGAAGAGCTGCTGACCCGGGAACAACCCGACCTCGTGGCGCTCTGTACCCCCAGCGGCATCCATCCCGATCAGACCATCCTGGCCGCCAAACATGGCGTACACGTCATGACGGAAAAACCCATGGCAACCCGTTGGCGAGACGGTTTGCGCATGGTCAAGGCCTGTGACGAAGCACACGTGCGTCTATTCGTCATCAAACAAAACCGCTGCAACACCACCCTGCGGCTGCTCAAGCGCGCCATCGAAGAAAAACGCTTCGGCAAAATCCACCTGGTGCACCTCAATATCTTTTGGACCCGTCCCCAGGAATACTACGACCAGGCCAAATGGCGAGGCACCTGGGAGCGCGACGGCGGCGCCTTCATGAACCAGGCCAGCCACTACATCGACCTGCTCGATTGGCTCATCGGTCCGGTCGAAATGGTGCACGCGATGATGAGCACCACGCGTGACATCGAAGTCGAAGACACCGGCGTGCTCAATGTGCGGTGGCGCAATGGCGCCTTGGGCTCTATGAGCGTGACCATGCTCACTTACCCGAAAAACCTCGAGGGCAGCATCACCGTTTTAGGCGAGAAAGGCTCGGCCCGCATCGGGGGCGTCGCCGTCAACGACATCCGGCTCTGGGAATTCGATCAACCCAGGAACTACGACCAGCAGATTCACCAGGCCAACTATAAAACGGCCTCCGTCAACGGTTTCGGCCACGCCCCCTACTACAAGCACGTCATCGAAGTCCTGCGCGGTGAAGCCGAACCGGAAACCGATGGCCGCGAGGGCCTGAAATCCCTGGAAATCCTGATCGCCGCCTACCGCTCCGCGCGTGACGGCAACGCCGTCGGCCTGCCGCTGGAATACTGACATGGCGGCGGCATACCAGGCGCACGAAACCGCCGTCATCGACGCCGGGGCCCGCATCGGCGCGGGCTCCCGCATCTGGCACTGGGTACACATCTGCGCCGGGGCCCGCGTCGGCAAGGAGGTCTCCCTGGGTCAAAACGTCTTCGTCGGCAACCAGGTCGTGATCGGCGATCGCTGCAAGATCCAGAACAACGTCTCGCTCTACGACCAGGTCACGCTGGAAGAAGGCGTCTTCTGCGGACCGAGCATGGTCTTCACCAATGTCCACAACCCGCGTTCGCTGATCGACCGCAAGCACGAATACCGCGCCACGCTGGTAAAAAAAGGCGCCACGCTCGGCGCCAACTGCACCATCCTGTGCGGCGCCACGATCGGCGAATACGCCTTCATCGGCGCCGGCGCCGTCGTGGCCAAAGACATCAGACCCTACGCCCTGATGGTCGGCGTACCCGCCCGACAGATCGGCTGGATGAGCGAATACGGCGAGCGGATCCCGCTGCCGCTCGCGGGCCATGGCGACTACCGCTGTCCCCACACGGGACAAGCCTACCGCCTTGCGGACAATCGTCTGCAACGGGAAAACCCCTCCCGGCGCTCATGTTCCCCACCGCTTCCGGCGCGAACCCCTGACGGCAAATAGTCTCGGTATGCGATGAAACCCATCCTGGATTGTCTGGCCTTTTCCCTGTACCGGCTTGTGTTGACAGTGAAGTCGCGGGCGATGAGATGCAGACTATCGCGCTGCCCACATATTCACGAGTCGGTTCGAGTCGGCCCGAATGTGCAATTGATCGGCCCCGATGACGCCTTTATCATCGGAGAAGGCAGTTATATAAACGATGCGATTCTGACCGCCAGCACACGGGCCAAAGTAACCATCGGGGCAGGATGCACGATCGGATACCGGGTCTCCATCAAGGCCATTACCCATGATGTCGAGCATCCCTGCGCGGGGGACAATGGCGAGATTCCCATTGTCGAGCGTGGCATTACAATCGGTAATGCCTGTTGGATCGGAGACAATGTCTTTATCCGGGAAGGGGTATCGATTGGCAATCATGTGATCGTCGGCGCGAATTCGGTCGTTACCAAATCCATCCCGGACGGCGTGATCGTCGCGGGCGCGCCGGCCGTTGCCATTCGCGGGAAAACGGCGGCTATCGAGCAGGATGGAGAACCCAATGGCGATCGAGGCAAATAGCGCCGACTTCCTCGTAAAACATTTTTTAACGGGCGTGAAATTCGCGGCCACCGCCTGTCTGGGCCGGCAAGGGTTGGCCCTACAAGGCTCCGACCTGAAAAGACTTATAAAAATCCGGGGTTTACCCGAAAGTTGCCTGAATATCCGGCTCCGGCACGATACGCAGGCGGATTGGTTTCTCAAAACCCTGCTCGGCGCGGAAAAAATAACCTCATTCGACAACTCCGGCTATCAACAAGCCGATATCATCCATGATCTGAACGAAAAAATACCGGACTTCCTATGCAATCGATTCGATGCAGTCATAGACGGCGGAACGCTCGAACACATATTCAATTTTCCGATTGCCGTTTATAACTGCATGAAACTGCTCAGGCAAGGAGGACACTTTTTTTCGTTCACGATGGTAAACAACCATATGGGGCACGGCTTCTACCAATTCTCTCCGGAGCTCTTCTTCCGCGTCTTCTGCGAAAGCAACGGGTTCGAGATGATCGAGATGCTCCTGATCGAGCACCAATACCCCAGCCTGCATATCAGTGCCAGGAAAAAGATATACCGGGTGCGGGATCCCGTAGCGGTCGGAAAAAGGGTTACCCTGCTCAATCGCAAGCCGACCGTTCTGTTCCTGTGCGCAAGAAAAGTGGAGGAAATCGAGCCCTTCTCGACGCCGCCACAACAAAGCGACTATGTACGCAGTTGGCAAGGGGAAAATCCCCCAACCATCGATAGACGCAAGGAATTGCTCAAAAGACTGCTGACGCGGATGCCGGTAGTCATTCAGCGCCTCGTCAGGGGGCACATCGAGAAATACATCATCTGTTCGATAAACAACAGGAATTTCTACGAGCCGGTCAGACGCATCCTGTGAGGGCGGTGTCTCAGGGGGCGTTCTCAATTAACCGAATCCCCCGAAAATCAAATGCAGCAAACCCATACACTTGTCGGTGGGTCACCGCC
>JAIZWN010000165.1 GCA_020443945.1 Candidatus Thiosymbion ectosymbiont of Robbea hypermnestra
CACACGGCTCTCGATGGGAGGCCTCGGGTCGCCGTCCCTGGCAGCTGGATTCCGGGGTCCCACCCGGAATGACGGTGCGGTGGCGCCGGCAACGCCAAGAGCCGGCTGAGACCACGGCAGAATTCTTCGTGGCTTGGTGGCTTGGTGTGAGAACACGGAAGGCGGTGACCTACCGACAAGTGTATGGGTTTGCTGTATTTGATTTTCGGGGGATTCGGTTAATTGAGAACGCCCCCTAGAGGGCATCCTTGTTTTTTTTGCGCACGCGCAGGTAGAGCTCTTCCATGATGTGGATGAAGGAGCCGTCCCGTTCCCAGAAGGCGGGGTAGTCCCCGCCCTTTTTGACGAGGATCGCGGGTACGGCGGCGGGGGTAGCCGGCTCGATGGCGCTCGGCAGGCGTTGTGCTCCCTGCCAGAAGGTGCGGTAGTCGGGCGTTGCGGGGGCGGTGGTGGGCCGGGTGAAGAAGGATTCGGCCGGGACGGGTTCCGTGGATTCTTCTACCAGCCGGCTGGCCAGGGCCTTGCCCAGGGGGGTCGCGCGCAGGGCCTTGCGCAGCTGCTCGGGCGCCAGGCCGCGCAACTCGAAGAGCAGGAAGGGGTCGCTGTCCAGGCGGCCGGCGAGGCGGAAGTAGACGCCGGCGATGTGTTTGCAGGGGTTGGCGTAGTCCGGGCAGGAGCATTCGGTGAGGGCGAAGTCGCGGCGGCTGCGGGGCAGCAGGGGGTAGGCCATCTCGGCGCAGACGGCGTCGATGTTGTCGGGCATCTCGTGCATCAGGAGCTTGGAGACGAGGGCGGCGTTGCTCCCCAGCCGGGCGATGATCCGCTCCCAATCCGGTTGGGGGATGGGGACCATTCGGAGCTCGACCCGGTAGCGGGGTTCTTCGTAGACCTCGTAGTAGGGGTTGACGTTGCCGCGTACCTCGGCGGTCACCTGGCCGTCGGCGATGGCAAAATCGAGGATGCGATTGTCGCCGCGGTAGCCGTAGCCGCGTTGCAGGCGGGGGCCGTCGGTGAAGCTCGCCAACGCGGCGATGAAGCGCTGGCCCCACCAGGTTTTGCCGAGTTCCGCCATCAGTCCACCACCGCTTCCCGGTTGAGCCGGATGAGGGCCTTGAAGCGTTCGTTGTCGAGCCGGGCGAGCCAGGATTCGTCGTTGCCGACGATGGCGCCGGCCAGGGCCTTTTTTTCTTCGATCATGTCGTTGATCCGTTCTTCCAGGGTGCCGAGGGTGACGAATTTGTGGACGAAGACGTTTTTTTCCTGGCCGATGCGGAAGGCCCGGTCGCTGGCCTGGTCTTCCACCGCGGGGTTCCACCAGCGGTCGAAGTGGAAGACGTGGTTGGCCTTGGTCAGGGTGATGCCGACCCCGCCGGCCTTGAGGGAGAGGATGAAGACGGAGGGCTCGGTGCGGGGGTCCTGAAAGGTCTCGATCATGGCCTCGCGGCGGCCGCGCGGGGTGCCGCCGTGGAGGTAGTGGGTGGTGCAGTGCAGCTGTTGCTTGAGGAAGTGTTCGAGCCGGTCGCCGATCTCGGTGAACTGGGAGAAGATGAGTACGCTGTCGCCTTCGGCCATAACCTCTTCGAGCATTTCGCGCAGGCGCTCCAGCTTGTGGGAACGCTCCGCGGTAAAGTCGCTGCCGTCCTGCAGGAACTGGGCCGGATGGTTGCAGATCTGCTTGAGTCGCATGAGGGTGGAGAGCACCAAGCCCTGGCGTTCGATGCCCTCCTTCTCCTCGAGCTGTCGCTCCACGTCGCGCACCACGGTCTCGTAGAGGGCCGCCTGCTCCCGGCTGAGGTTGCAGTACTGGATGGCCTCCACCTTGTCCGGCAGGTCGGCGATGATGGTCCGGTCGGTCTTGACCCGACGCAGGATAAAGGGCTCCACCAAACGCTTGAGGGTTGCGGTCTGCACCGGATCGTTGTCGCGCTGGACCGGCAGCTCGAATTGGTTGCGGAAGCGGGTCTGGGTGCCCAGGTAGCCGGGGTTGATGAAGTTGAAGATGGACCAGAGGTCGGTGAGGCGGTTCTCCACCGGGGTGCCGGTGAGGGCGAGCCGGTGACCGGCCTTCAAAGCCAGCACGGCCTTGGTCTGGGCGGCCTTGGGATTTTTGATGTTCTGGGCCTCGTCGAGCACCACCCGGTGCCAGTCCAGGGCGGTCAGGAGCTTCCGGTCCCGGCGCGCCAGGGCGTAGGAGGTAATCACCATGGCCTGGTCCGCGGCCCGGTGGCGGAAGGTTTCGGGGTCCCGGGCCCGGTCGGAGCCATGGTGGATCAGGGTCCGCAGCTGGGGAGCGAACCGCTCGATCTCCTTGCGCCAGTTGCCGATGACGGAGGTGGGGGCGACCAGCAGGGTCGGGTCCGGAGCCCCCCCCTCTTCGTCCTCCCGTTCCTGGAGCAACCGGGCGATCACCTGCATGGTTTTGCCCAGGCCCATGTCGTCGGCCAGGCAACCGTTGAGGCCGAGCCCTTCGAGGAAATGCAGCCAGGCCACGCCGCGCTTCTGGTACTCCCGCAGCTGGGCCCGCAGGCCGGGCGGATCGGCGATAGGCTCCAGCCGGCGGTGGTCGCGTAGCCGCTCGAACATCTCGGCCAGGGCGTCGTCGCGGTCGATCTCGAAGGCATCGTCGGTGGCGGTGCGTTGCAGCACCTCCCGGATACTCAGGTCCGGGCTCTCCCGACCATGCTCGCGCCAGAAGGCGAGCATCTCCTGCATCCGCTCCCGATCCAGCTCCACCCACTGGCCGCGGAACCGCACCAGAGGCTGCTTGGACGCGATCAGCCGCTGCCACTCCTCCTCGCTCACCGGCTCGTCGCCGATGGCAAGCCGGTAGCTGTACTGCGTCAGATTATCCAGGGAGACATGATGACCACCCGCCGAGGCCCCGCTCGGGGCCTGGGAGGGCGACGCCCGCAGGCGGATCTTGATCCGGCGGCGCCCCTGGGGGGTCCACCAGGAGGGAATCATGATCTTAAAGCCGCTGTCCTCCAGCACCCAAGCGGACTCCTTGAGAAAATCGAAGGCCTCGTCCAGACTCAAGGCCACCGACCAGGGCTCGGCGGTATCGAGCCCCGCCCAGAGCTTGGGCACCATGCGGGCGGCCAGCCCCAGATCCAGCAGCAGGCGGGACTCGAAATCCCTGCCCAACCGACGCCGCAGCTGCGTCCGCTTACCCTTGGACGCGGACCAGTAATCGGCCACCGCCAGGCGTTGGGACGGATCATCCGTGGGCACGACCACGAAATGCAGCGCCCAGTCACCCTCTTCCTCCCTCTCCCCCTCCCCGCCCACCGGCGGCTCCACGAGCCGAAAGCCCAGGGTAAAGGCGGCCTCCCGCTCGGCGCCGCTGATCTGTTGCCGCCACTGTCGCCACTGCCGGTAGCCCTCCCGCTCCGCTGTGGTGACCGGCCGCGGCCGGCGCCGGGCATCGAGACAGGCCGTGAGCAAGGTGCCCTCGATCCGGTTGAAAAAGGCCATCGGCAGCGAAGTTGCCTGCACGATCCCCTCTAACAGCACCTCCGCGCAATGCCGCAACACGCCCTCCCCCGCCGCCGGGCCATCCGGCCCCGCGGCGCAGGCCCCCGGCATCCGCTCGCCGGCATCCCGGATCAGCTGCTCATACTGATCCGAGGCCCAGCGAAAAGAACCATAGAGCTCGGCCGGGGGCCGCTTGCGCTTACCCGCGGGGGGCGGTGGTTGGCGGTAGATCAGGGTCGGCAGATATTGATCGCGCAGCAGCAGGCCCTTGAGCCGCTGGGTAAACCAATGCCAGAACAGAAAATCGCCGCCGGGCTGGATCGCCTCGGCCCGATGCCGGGCCAGAAAATGGAGCTCGCTCAGCTGTCGGATGGGCCGGGAAAGACGCCGACAATCCACCTGCCAGGGTTCGAGCCTGACCTCGGCCCCCTCGGCGACAACCTCCTGCCGATAAGCAGCCAACGGGGGCGAAGGCAAGGGCGCCCCGGCGGTGCTGGGCAGTCGGATCGTACAGGCCTCCAGGGAATCCTGGCGTTGCCGCGGATCCGTCGGCATACCCAGGGCCTCCAGGAACTCGGGCCAGGCCTGCCGGGACAGGCTGAACGGATGGACCAAAACCCCCTGACCGCGCCGACGGGTCCCCTCCTCTGGCAACTCCACCCAGAGCCGGAACGCGCCCCCCTGGAAAAACCCGTCGGTCGCCTCAGGGAGCCAGAAAGCGTGGAGAACCCTCACGTAAATGCCTGCATTCCAAATTCGTGATCGCGGATCTAGTTTGACATAACCCTGCCGGGGAGTCCTGATTCCACAGCCAAGCGTTAGGGGGCATTCTCAATTCTCACAGTAGAGTAGAGGACAGGTTTCCCGTGTCCTTAGATTTGGCCTATCCGTTCCCGCCCCT
>JAIZWN010000166.1 GCA_020443945.1 Candidatus Thiosymbion ectosymbiont of Robbea hypermnestra
CACCGTCATTCCGGGTGGGACCCCGGAATCCAGCTGCCAGGGACGGCGACCCGAGGCCTCCCATCGAGAGCCGTGTGGTTCCGGGCCTCTGCGCAGAGGGGGCAAAAGTTGGACCTCACAGGTTCCGGTGACTTGCCATCCCTGGCACCTGGGTTCCGGCAATCCCTGCCGGAATGACGGCCAACGGGCGCCTTACCCATGACCCACGATC
>JAIZWN010000167.1 GCA_020443945.1 Candidatus Thiosymbion ectosymbiont of Robbea hypermnestra
TCGAGTCCTCTGCATGGCGGTTATGCTCCTCGCAGTTCTTAACTTAGCAACCTGTCCAATTTTCGGGGTCCACTTCACATATACCCTTGGCGTAGGGGACAATACGTGATGTCGGTGCTCCACACCTGGTTGGCAGCGGTGAGCTTGATGCCGTCCAGGAGGTAAGGGTAGACCGTATGCCCAGGACCTTTGCGACGGGTACCAGGTTTGGGTGCCAGACCCGCGATGCCCATGAGTCGCATCAACCGCTGCACCCGCTTGCGGTTGACCGCATGACCTTGGGTGTGAAGCCACGCGGTCATCCGCCGACTGCCATAAAATGGCGTGCGAATGTATTGTTCGTCGATCAAACGCATGAGCTGGAGGTTTTCCGGGCTTTCGGTACCGACCTTGGTGTACCAACTGGACCGCGGTAACCCCAAGAGTGCACACTGGCGCCGTATACTCAAGCGGGGATGGGCTGGTTCGAGGCCTCGTCGCTTCGCCTCAACGGACAAGCGCAGATTTTTTTTCAGCCAGTCCAGCGCCATCTTGAGGCGACCGATTTCCTGGTACAGCGGAGCCGTCACCGTCTCCAGCTCCGGAACTCGCTGTGGGTGCCCGAAAACTTCTGGGATCCCCGCTAACCAATGACGTTTCCACCGACTAATCTGCACCGGCGCTACACCAAATTCGCTGGCAAGCTGACTCAGGGTTTTCTCCCCACGCGCCGCCTCAAGGGCTACCTTCGCTTTGAATTCAGGCGTATGACGTCTTCTCCGGCTTACCATGGCTGGCTTCTTCTCTGGCAGAAGGCCGTAAACCTTAACTTAACCCCTGGTCCGAAATCCGGGGTCCACTATAAAGCAAGCGCCCATTAGGCTGGTCGGAGGATAGCGGTCAGGCCAGGGAGATTTCCGCGTGCAGGCAAGCGCGCGGATTATGGTCTTTGAAACCATAGTGATTTGTGTCATGCTTGGTGGTTATGAAAGCACGCCAGATTTTTCGTTATAAGGACCGGCAGGGCGACGTGATTGTCGAGATGGTGATCTGGGCACTTCCGTCCGCCTCCGCGGGGCGACCGCGGGGCATAAAGTACCGTTTGTTCTGCGGTCGGCCCGGAGAATGTCTGGTGCGCTACGACAACGAGGCCGGTAAGGGCGATCACCGGCACTACGGAGAGCGCGAGTCCTTCTATCACGTTCAATCGGTGGATCGTCTGCTCGCCGACTTCCGACGAGACTGCACCCGTCTGGCGGGCTGGAGGTGGAGATGAATCGAATCGAGATCAGTGTGTTGAATCCCGACGCGGCCCTGCGCGCGTTCGTCGGGACCTGGCAGGTAGCCGAGGCCGGATGCGAGGTTACGCCGAAGCTCGCTTTCGGCAGCTTGCGTGAATTGTTCTCGGCCGTTACCGAAAAGCGCCTCGATTTGCTGCGCTACCTGGCGGATCACGAGGGGCTGAACGTCAGCCAGTTGGCGAAATCCTTGAGGCGGGACTACAAGAACGTCCATACGGATGTGACCAATCTCGTCGATCTGGGGCTGCTGGATCGCGGCGCGGATGGAACCCTGTCCACTCCCTACGATGAGATCGTCATCCATGCCGGTATTCGCGATGCCGCCTGAGTTGCCTTGCCAACATGAGTGCAGTGAGCGCGGCGAACCGCGTCAATTGAGATCCGAAGGCCGATAACAGGCATAAACTTGCAAAGTAAGGTGACATGGGGTACCAGGGAACGCCTGCGGGCATGGCTGATCCTGGCTCGGGTCCCAGGTATCGGGCCGCGCCTGGCGGGTCGCTTGGTCGAGCATTTCGGCGATCCGCTACGGGTTCTGGCCGCCGGGCGCGCGGAGCTTCAGGCCATCGGCCTGAAGCCGAAGCTGGTGGATACCCTCCTGAATTCCCCGGAGGCCGCGGCGGATGCCGATCTGGCCTGGGCCGAAGGGGAGGGGGTGTGGATCCTGACCCGGGACGATCCCCGTTACCCGCCCCGGTTGGCGCAGGTGTCCGCACCGCCGATCCTCCTGTTCGTGCGTGGGGACCCCGAGATCCTCGCCGATCCTATGCTCGCCATCGTGGGCAGCCGTAATCCTACCCCTACTGGGCGGGAGACCACCAAGGGCCTCGCGCGCTATCTCGCCGCCTGCGGACTGACCATCGTCAGCGGTCTGGCGATCGGCATCGACGCCGCCGCCCACACCGGCTCTCTGGAGGAGGGGCGCACGGTGGCGGTGCTCGGGACCGGGCCGGATCGGGTCTACCCGGCGGCCCATCGGGACCTGGCGCGGCGGATCGCTAAGAACGGCGCCCTGGTCACCGAGTATCCGCCCGGCACCGCGCCCCTCGGTCGCAACTTTCCGCGCCGCAATCGGCTGATCAGCGGCCTGAGCCTGGGGACCCTAGTGACGGAAGCGGCGCCTAAAAGCGGCTCTCTGATCACCGCCCGCTATGCCGTCGAGCAGGGGCGGGAGGTCTTCGCAGTCCCCGGCTCCATTCACAATCCCTTAGCCCGGGGTTGTCATGCGCTGATCCGGGACGGGGCCAAGTTGGTGGAGTCCGCCGCGGATATTCTCGAGGAGCTGGCTCCTCTGCTGGGCCCCCTGGTTACCGAGGCAGCCGAACCGGCGGGGAGCGGTCCACGCGATTCGGAGGAGCTGGATGCGGATTACCGGCGGCTGCTTGAAAACCTGGGGCATGACCCGGTGTCCCCGGACGAGCTGACACGCCGCACCGGCCTGTCCGCCCAGAACATCGCCTCCATGCTCCTGTTACTGGAGCTGCAAGGGCATGTCTCCCCCTGTCCCGGCGGTCGGTACTGCCGGACCGCCTGAGCCCGTGTAGATACTATGAAGGCCCGCAGCAGGTTAACCTTAAGGGGTAAACCAACCCAAAGAGGAGAACCGGAAAATGACTGCGGACCT
>JAIZWN010000168.1 GCA_020443945.1 Candidatus Thiosymbion ectosymbiont of Robbea hypermnestra
AACGGGCGCCTTACCCATGATCCACGATCCCTTTGTGGCTTGGTGTCTTTGTGTGAGAATTGAGAACGCCCCCTAGGGTTAATAGGTTCTGGTGTCTGTTGCGGCGCCGACGAGTTCGAGCTCGGGTAGCGGGAATACGAATTTTCCGCCCGAGGAGAGGAATCCCGCTTCTCGGGCGATGAATTCTTTGCGGAAGTGCCACGGCAGGACCAGGAAGTAGTCCGGTTTGGCATTTCTGGCTTCTGTCTCGGAGATGATGGGGATCCGGGTGCCGGGTGTCCGGTGGCCCCATTTCTCGGGGTTTCTGTCGGCGGCGGCGACGATTTGAGTGTAGTCGATGCCGAAGAATTGCAGGAGGACGTTGCCTTTGGTCGAGGCGCCATAGAGGTGGATCGATTTTTTCTTTGCCTTTTCGGCGTTCAGGAAGTCGCAGAGCTCGTTCCGGGCGCCGAGTACTCTTTGCACGAATTCACGGTAGGGGCGTGCGGTGTCGAGTGCCGCGCGCTTTTCCGTGCGAAGGGCCTGGTCGATTGCCGCGTGGTTTGCGGTGTGCGGCGAGTCGCGGTGGGCGATGTAGACCCTAAAGCTACCGCCGTTGCTTTCATTGAATTCGATGTCGAGGATTTTCAGGGCGTGTCTTTCGAGCATCCAGGCGATTTGCTTGAGTGCGTAATAGCCCAGGTGTTCGTGACAGATGGTGTCGAACGCGTTCATCCGCAGCATCGCCGGCAGGTAGCTCTGTTCCATGACCCAGATGCCATCCGGATGGAGGATGCGCTCGATGTCCGCGACGAAGCGCCTCGGGGTTTCCAGGTCGTAGAACATGGCGATGGAGGTGATCGCCTTGGCCGGCGTCGCGGGCGAGACGGATGCGTAGTTCGCGGCGCTGAAGTAGTCGCAGACCAGATGGGTCTTCGCGGGGTAGTGGTGCGCGAATTGTTCTCCCGCCGGGTCGATGCCGATCCGGCGTAGCCCCGGTGTTTCGTAGTATTGCAGCAGGGTTCCGTCGTTGCTGCCGATGTCGAGGACGACGTCGTCCGCCGCCAGGGTTACCCGTTCTCGAACCTGTTGCACGATGCCCCGGAGGTGCTCCCGCATTGTCCGGTTGATGCCGGATCTGTAGCCGTACCCGTGCAGGTAGAGCTCGTCGGGGGCGACCGAGTGCCCGAGCTGCAGGAGTCCGCAGGCGTTCGGGTTCTGGGTGTCGTTGCATCGCACGAGCTCCAGGGGGGCCCGCGGTGGGTCGTCTCCCTCCGCGGATGGGAATCGCCCGGAGAGTGCCTGGGTCCCGAGATCCAGAATCGGTACCAGATCGGGCGAACCACAGACCCGACAGCTCTCCAGCTCCGTGACCGTCATGCCGTTGCCCTCTCGCTGTTCAGCTCCGCGTCAGCAGTTGCCGATGCAAGCGGTAGAGAAGCTGGAGATAACGCAGGATTTCCCGGGTGTCGAGCTTGCTTTTTCCATGTTGTCTGGGGCGGAAAACATAGGGGATTTCCTTGACCGAGGAGTAGTGACCGTCCGCCAGCAGGCAGAGCAGGGTTTTGTAGCCTTTGGTATGGGATTGCATCTTGTCGATGACCGCCTTGCGCGCGAAGAAGTAGCCGCTGCCGGAGTCCCGCACGGATGTCAGCCGCCTGGTCAGCAGGCTGCCGCCCCGGGAAATGAGCCGGCGTGACCAGGGCCAGCCGGCGATGCCGCCGCCCCGGACGTAGCGGCTGGCGATGGCGATGTCATGCCCCTGCTCGATTTCATGGACGAGGGCGACGGCGGTTGCCGGCGGGTGTTGCAGATCGGCGTCCATGACGCCGACGGTGGTCCCTACGGCATGGGCGAAGCCGCATCGTATCGCCGATCCCCGGCCTTGTTTGCCCTCTCGCCGCAGGACCTTGACCGGGAAGCTCCCGGCGAGGCTCGCTGCCGCGTCCGCCGTGCCATCGGGGCTGTTGTCGTCGACCACAATGATCTCGTAGGGGCGCGTACCCAGCGCCGCGGCGATGCCCCGGATCAGGGGTTGAATCGTGTCCCCTTCCTGATATGTGGGGACGACGACCGAGATCATGCCTGATTCTCTCATAGATTCCCAGATGACATGGATTCTTCGGGAAAGAACTTGAGTATGGGATTTCTCAAAGTTCCCTGCTTGCAGGAGGGGATGATTGTACAGGGAGACGGCCTGCTTGCGGATTGCTTTTTCGACGCACCGCGATCCCGTCGGCGCGTGTGGACAACCCGCGCCGCGGTGAAAAGTCCATGAAATCCATGGATGACGGGTATGAAACAGTCCAGGTAGTGGTCAATAGCTACGTCGAGCATCACACAAAGACACCAAGCCACAAAGGGATCGTGGGTCATGGGTAAGGCGCCCGTTGGCCGTCATTCCGGCAGGGAT
>JAIZWN010000169.1 GCA_020443945.1 Candidatus Thiosymbion ectosymbiont of Robbea hypermnestra
AACGGGCGCCTTACCCATGATCCACGATCCCTTTGTGGCTTGGTGTCTTTGTGTGAGAATTGAGAACGCCCCCTAGGATTCCTTGAGAGACCTGCATCTTTACAAATGAGTCAAGTTGGTGCGCTGCACAAAAACAGTTCTGTCTCTTGTTGGGCGGAAATCGCAAATTCTTTGAACCACGGAGGCAGACACGGATAAACACGGATCACAATCCGTGTCTATCGGTGGTTCTTCGGTGCGGTTGGTCACGCCTCGTGGTCTTAAGGCAAAGCCTCGCTAGGCAGTGATTCATTCCTTTAGGAAAGAAATAATCGTTCCTAAGCTACAGAGTGAGCGCCAACGACCGGCGGCGTTCCGCCGGCTTTATGCGGTGGGGTTCGGCGGGCTGGTGAGTCGGATGCGTTTGGTTTCGAGTAGGGGGTATTCGCTTGTGTCTGTTGTGAGCATCCGTTGTCCCAGCCCGCGGAAGAGGTCGGCGCCAAGTTCCAGCCATTCGGTCCGGCGGGCCATTCGGATGCGGTTGTCCGTACTGGCTTCGGAGCCCGGATAGCGGGTGGGGATCAGGGCTACGGTCTGGCCCTGGTTGGTCCAGGTGATGTGGGCGGGGGTCCAGATCAGGTCCCGCAGGTCGACGGGGGCTTCGAGCACGAGTTCTTGCAGTGCGTGGAAGGGGACCAGGTAGTAGCGTCCGTTGATGATGGCTTCCAGCATGGGGCCCAGGCGTTGGTCGGCGTCGGCGATCCAGGCGAAGGGTTGTTCGTCGACGGCGCCGGCCGTGGCGGGGGCCTGGGCGAAGGCTTGCTCACGCAGGGTCTGGGATTGCTCGATCCGGTCTTGGGCCGCCAGCCGCAGGGCTTCCGTCAGCAGGGCCATCCAGGGTTCGGGGGCGCCGAACAGGAGCGGTTCCCGCTCGCCGGAGAAGACTTGGGCGCGAAAGACTTCGCACCGCAGGGCCTCGCGATAGGTGTTGACCATGGCGAGATTGGCGCTGTCCAGCTCGCCGGCGACGTTCAGCTGGGTCAGGGCGCGTTCCCACTGGCCGGCCAAGGCCAGCAACTGGAACAGGAAAACGCGCGGCTTGGGGTCGGCGGGGGCTTTTTTGACCCGGCCTTGCAGATCCGCGAGGGCGCCGTCGATGTCGCCCGTTGCCAAGGTTTGTTCGGCGTTCATCACTCGTTGTCCAAGTGGGTCCGTAGGCTGGGTCGAGGAACGAGACCTGAGCAAACCAGGCATGTCCACAAAAGCTGGGTTTCGTTCCTCAACCCAGCCTACGGCTGCCGATTGGCACGGGGATTCGGCTCAGTTGAGCTGAATCCTCATGAAAATCAAGCATATCAGGCCCATGCAGCAACGGCTACGAGTTTCTTAAAACACTCCGCGGCGCGGAGCTTGTGCGTTCCCACGCGGCGCGTGGGAACGAGAGAACAATCTCGGCGCGTGGGAACGCCGTTGTGGCCGCTCCAGCGGCCAATGCCTCATGACGCTGGAGCGTCTGGACTTGCTCCCACGCTGGAGCGTGGGAGCCAGAGACAATCTCGGCGCGTGGGAACGAGAGAAGGTGCCCGAACCCGGACCGACGGCGGGCCGCTTGTTTTACTCCAACTCGCTGTTTTTCTCGTAATTCCATCCCCGGCTCGTGGTGCCAGCCTTCTTCCCATCATGGTCGATGGCGGTGTATTCCAATTCGGCTGTGCCGTAGTTGAAGGTGATGTTCTCGAGGGGCTTGGTCTCATCCGCCTCGGAGCCGCCGACAGAGACCGAGCTCACGATACAGTCCGTGAACGTGTACTCCATGAAGGTGTGCTTCTCGCCCGTGGCAAGGCAGACCTTCAGCGTAGCCTTCTTGATGGTTTCGCCGTTGACGCCCTTGAGGTAGAGGTCCGGCGAGGCTGTGTCGAGGGTCTTGACTATGCTGAGGTCCTGGGGATCGGCTTTGCCCGCGGTCCGGCCCCCGGTCGCGCTGGCCGCGGATACGGGCTGGGTCACGCCGAAGTTGTAGCTCAGGACCTCGATACAATCGGGGTGCTTGGCATCGGTGCTCTCGCCCTTGACGCCTTCTATACACAAATACATATCGACTGCCATGGTGGCATCCTCCATAGAGTGTTTGGGCCGTATCCGCTCCACCCGTCACGCGGTCCGGTCGGGTCCGGTGACGGCGCCCGCAAGACGGCCTGACCCGCGGGATAAAGATTCGGTAGTGGCAAATAAACCTTAACCACTGCCAAGGATGCATAGTCAGGTCTTCTGCGACGGCAGTTTGGAGACCAGCCGCAGGGAGACGGTGAGGCCCTCGAGCTGGTAGTGGGGCCGCAGGAAGAATTTGGATGTGTAGTAGCCCGGATTGCCTTCGACTTCTTCCACCACTACCTCGGCCGCGGCCAGAGGCTTGCGCGCCTTGTTTGCCTCCGAGGCGGTCCCGGGGCTGGGCTCCACGTACCGCATGATCCACTGGTTCAGCCAGCGCTCCATGTCTTCCCGTTCCTTGAAGGAGCCGATCTTGTCCCGCACGATGCACTTGAGGTAGTGGGCGAACCGGCACACGGAGAAGAGGTAGGGCAGGCGGGCGGAGAGGTTGGCGTTGGCCGTGGCGTCCGGGTCGTCGTACTCGGCCGGCTTCTGCAGGGACTGGGCACCGATGAAGGCGGCGAAGTCGGAGTTTTTCTTGTGGATGAGGGGCATGAAGCCGTTCTTGGCCAGCTCGGCCTCCCGGCGGTCGCTGATGGCGATTTCGGTGGGGCATTTCATGTCCACGCCGCCGTCGTCCGTGGGGAAGTTGTGGACCGGCAGTTCCTCGACGGCCCCGCCCGATTCCACGCCCCGGATCCGCGAGCACCAGCCGTAGAGCTTGAAGGCGCGGTTGATGTTCACGGCCATGGCGTAGGCGGAGTTGGACCAGGTGTATTTGGTATGGTCCGCCGCGCCGGTTTCTTCCTCGAAGTCGAATTCTTCCACCGGGTCCGTCTCGGCCCCGTAGGGTTGCCGGGCGAGGAAGCGGGGCATGGCCAGGCCGATGTAGCGGGCGTCGTCGGATTCGCGCAGGGAGCGCCAGGCGGCGTATTCCGGGGTCTGGAAGATCTTGGTGAGGTCCCGCGGGTTGGCCAGCTCCTGCCAGGATTGCATCTGGAAGGTCCTCGGGTCCGAGCCGGCGATGAAGGGGGTATGGGCCGCCGCCGAGATCTGCGCCATCAGGCCCAGGAATTCCACGTCCATGGGGCTGTGGTCGAAGTAGTAGTCGCCGACCAGACAACCGTAGGGCTCGCCGCCGAACTGGCCGTATTCTTCTTCGTAGACCTTTTTGAACAGGGGGCTCTGGTCCCAGGCCGTGCCCTTGTATTTTTTGAGGGTCTTGTGGGCCTCTTTTTTGGAGATGTTCATGACGCGGATCTTGAGCATCTCGTCGGTTTCGGTGTTGTTCACCAGGTAGTGCAGGCCGCGCCAAGCGCCTTCCAGCTGCTGGAAGTCGGGGTGGTGGATGATTTGGTTGATTTGCTCGGTGAGCTTGCGGTCGATCTCGGCGATCATGGCCTCGATGGAGCGCACCGCGTCCCCGGAGATGAGCGCCGTCTGTGACAGGGCCTGTTGGGCCAGGGTGTGAACCGCCTGTTCCACCGCCTCCTTGGCGCGGTCGGTCCTGGGTTTGAATTCCTTGTGCAGCAGGGAGGCGAAGGCATCGGGCTCGACGGCTTGGGTCTGGGCCTGGGCTTCGGCCTGGGTCTCGGGGCTGAGTTCGGATTCGGCCATGTTACTGATCCTCCGTGGCTGCCGGTTCCTGCGGCGCTTCATCTTCCTGGGGCTTGGGCGCCGCGGCGAGCGCTTGCAGCAGCGCGGGGTCCTTGAGGGCATCGGCAATGAGCCCTTCCGCGCCGCTTTTGCCGTCCATGAAGGTGAGGAGGTTGTCGAGCTGGGTACGCGCTTGCAGGAGTTGGTTCAGGGAGTCTACCTTGCGGGCCACCGCCGCGGGGGAGAAGTCTTCCATGCTCTCGAATGTCAGGGCCACGTTCATGTTGCCCTCGCCGGTGAGGGTGTTGGGTACCTGGAAGGCTACGCGGGGTTTCATGGCCTTCAGCCGTTCCTCGAAGTTGTCGACGTCGATTTCCAGGAACTTGCGGTCCGCCACCGGGGCCAGGGGATCTTCCGGCTTGCCCGAGAGGTCCGCCAGGACACCCATCACGAAGGGTAGTTGAACCAGCTTCTCCGCGCCATAAAGTTCGACATCGTACTCGATCTGTACCCGGGGGGCGCGGTTACGGGCCACGAATTTCTGGCTGCTTTCTTTTGCCACGGTCGATACTCCCTTGGTTTGTTTGTTAACGCAATTATAGTCACGGGCGTCTTGAACAATTCAAGGCGCCTGTGCGGGGTAAGGATGCCCCGCCATCTTTAAGTACGTAAGTACTTGCAAGCGGTCCCTAACCCTCTTCCGGTTCTGGTTGTTCTTGCGGGCCGCGGATGATTTCGACCTGGGCCAGGGCGTCGGGGGCGAGATCCTGCATGATGTCCATGAAATCCTTGGTAACCAGGCGCCGCGCCCGCTGCAACAGGAGGGGGATCGGGCTCGATGGTTCGTGGCGGGCATAGTATTCGCAGATGCGATCGAGCATCCGTACCACATCCTCCCGACCGGCGATGACCGCGGAGCCGCCCCCACCGCCGGGGGTTGTCGATCCACCGCCCGGATGTGATGTGGCCGCCGGCGCATCCTCGTCCGCGGATGCCGTCGCTTCCGGTTGTGCATCGTCGGTACCGGCCCGCTCCGTGATTTTCGTGCGCAGCAGGTCGTCGGCGTGTGAGAGGAGGTCGCGGAGGGGGCCGAAGTCGGGCAGCCCGGAAACGCCGATCCGTTCCGTGATGATGCGCTCGATCTCGTCTAAATCGCCGACGGCACTTGCAACGATGGTGCCCGTCCTGCGGAGCTCCGCGAGCTCACAGTCCAGAAAGGCGGCATCGACGGACGCCGCGTCCAGGGACGCCCGCTCCGCGTTCGCGGGCACAGGGGCTTCGCCCCTGGCGATCTGGATGTCCCGGAGACTCACCGCGCCGAATGCCGGGGACTGGACCAGAGGGGCTACCCGCGCCGGCGCGAGCACGGCGTCTTGATCGCAGAGGTCCAGCAGGGCGTTCATCCGTTCGGTGAAATCGTCCTTGTCCTCCGGGTCGGGCCGTGGGTGGACGCTGTCCCAGTATTCCGCCAGCAGCCGGCGGATCAGGGCGATCCCGGACGCGAGCCCCGCAAACCCCTCGCGGTGGAGCAGCGCCCGACCGATCAGGACCGCGATCCGCAGATCCTTGCCGCGGGACAAGAGGTCCGTCCCCAGGGCCGCCACTTGCTTCCAATCGGGCGGGACCGCGGGCTTCACGCTGTCGCCCATCACCTGCTCCGGCTGACCGCCCGCCGCATTCTCCAGCTGCTGGAAATCGGGGGTATAGGCCGGGTCTTCGCCGCTCGGATCCGTGGCGGAGACCGGTTCCAGGAGACTGTCGAGATCGAGTTCGCTCATCGGATAAGAGTTCCGGTAGTGGGTGAATCTTGTGTGATGTTCAACGTTTGTTCTCACACCAAGCCACAAAGACACGAAGAATTTTGCCCTGCCGTCGCCGATCATCCGCGCGAGTTCCATCGCAGGCACAGAGGCTACGGTCGCTTCCCTTTCGGGGATCTTGAAAAATTTTCCCGGCAATTTTTCAAGACGCGAAGCGAACATGCGATTTGCGCTTCGCTTCATTTTTCAAGCGGTTTGTTGGGGTTCGCAAGCTCACCCCAACCTACAATCTACTCGAAAAATGGTGGGTCATCCTTGCCCCGCACGGGCACCTCGAATTTTTCAAGGCGCCCTTTCATCCTGGTCTCTCTTGGTGGCTTGGTGTCTTTGTGTGATATTCGAAGTGACTCAGGGAGACACCTGATCACTTAAAATTTACCACTACCAGAGTTCTCCTAAAGAGCGGTCGGAATGGCGCGCGAGACCGGAGAAGCCTATGCCTGCCGCCGTACTCGGCTATTCTGCCCAGGAGCGGTGGCTTTGTCCATGACGCAGCCGGTTGCCTACTTGCATGTCCGGGCTTTCCGGGGAACTATAGGCAACCTCGAATTCTTCAAGTGCCCTCTTAGGGGGCGTTCTCAATTAACCGAATCCTCCGAAAATCAAATGCAGCAAACCCATACCCTTGTCGGTGGGTCACCGCCCCCGGTGTTCTCACACCAAGCCACGAAGAATGCTGCCGTGGTCTCGGACGGCTCTTGGCGTTGCCGGTGCTACCGCACCGTCATTCCGGGTGGGATCCCGGAATCCAGCGGCCAGGAACGGCGACCCGAGGCCTCCCATCGAGAGCCGTGTGGTTCCGGGCCTCTGCGGGGAGGGTGTAAAAGTTGGACCTCACAGGTTCCGGTGACTTGCCATCCCTGGCACCTGGGGTCCGGCACTCCCTGCCGGAATGACGGCCAACGGG
>JAIZWN010000170.1 GCA_020443945.1 Candidatus Thiosymbion ectosymbiont of Robbea hypermnestra
GCTACGAGAACATCCATCTGAGGGTGGTGGTAAATTTTAAGTGATGAAGTCTGCCGCCCCCTACCCCGTCATTCCGGCAGGGATTGCCGGAATCTGCCGGCGCCAGGGATGGCAAAAGCAGTGGGGATCAAACCGTTAAGCCGCACAACCATGACACTTTGAATTTAACCACTACCCATCTGAGATCGGCTCGTTATTGTCTTGCGCCGCCTGAATCCGACTTGCGTCGATTCGCGTTCATGTGTGGCACAAAAGAATTTCGTATGAGGCTGTCTAAAAACTCAAGCCATGCCGCGCGGTTCAGGTTATCCCCGGTCCTACAAGGCTGGCTACAGCCGAAAGCCCCTCGCCCCTG
Organism: Candidatus Thiosymbion ectosymbiont of Robbea hypermnestra; assembly: GCA_020443945.1. Lineage (GTDB taxonomy): Bacteria > Pseudomonadota > Gammaproteobacteria > Chromatiales > Chromatiaceae > Thiosymbion > Thiosymbion ectosymbiont_B. Next base: position 356 of record JAIZWN010000170.1, read on the forward strand.
GCGGGAGAGGGGTGGCAGGGAGAGGGGGAATCAATGGGTTGGTTTTTAGACAGCCTCTAAAACTTCCGCACTTTCAGGGTTAATCGATGGCGGTAAAGAAGAAGGGCCTTGGTCGCGGGCTGGACGCGCTGCTCGGCGGGATCGGGGAGCTGGAGGAGCCCGGTGCCGGGACCGAGGGGAAAGGGGCGGGAGAGGACGCCCGTGCGGTTACGGAGGTCGCCAGCCTGCCGGTCGAGTCGATCGCGGGCGGGCGCTACCAGCCGCGGCGCGAGTTCGATGCGGACAGCCTGCGGGAGCTGGCGGATTCCATCGCCGCTCAGGGTGTGATCCAGCCGATTGTGGTGCGCCCGGTCGGCGCCGAGCGTTATGAGATCGTCGCCGGGGAGCGGCGCTGGCGGGCCGCCCGGCAGGCGGGGCTCACGGAGATCCCGGTACTGGTGCGGGAGGTGGATGAGCAGTCCGCGATCGCCATCGCCCTGATCGAGAATATTCAGCGGGACGACCTGACCCCCTTGGAGGAGGCAGGCGCCCTGGAGCGCCTTCTGAGCGAGTTCGGTCTGACCCACCAGCAGGTGGCGGAGGCGGTCGGGAAATCCCGCACCACGGTGACCAATCTGCTGCGTCTGCTGGAGCTGAACGAGGACGTCAAACAGCATCTCCAGGACCGGCGGCTGGAGATGGGTCATGCCCGGACGCTCCTGGGATTGCGTGGTCCGCAGCAGAGCGAGACCGCCGCCCAAGTCATCGCCCGCGGGCTCTCCGTGCGGGAAACCGAGAGGCTGGTGCGTCGCCTGCAGGCGACGGGGCAGGAGGCGTTAGCGACCGGCGCCCCCGAGTCGGCGCGGGAGGATCCCGACATCCGGCAGCTGCAAGAAGACCTCGGCGAGCGGCTGGGGGCCCGGGTCCGGATCAAGCACGGCAATCGGGGCACGGGCCGGCTGGTGATCGCGTACAACAGTCTCGATGAGCTCGACGGCATCCTGGCACACATAAAATAAGAGGCTGTCTGAAAACTAACGCATTGATTTTAAAGCTCGTAGGTTGGGATGAGCTTGCGAATCCCAACAAATCGTTGGGGTTTGTCGCCCGGTGGTGTTGTAATTTTGTTATCCCTGGCGATATACACTGAATCCCGGAAACAACCAAAGCAAAACAAGTTACGGTTTTGTCGGCACGCGCGTCGCAATCTGCTAATAGGACAGGA
>JAIZWN010000171.1 GCA_020443945.1 Candidatus Thiosymbion ectosymbiont of Robbea hypermnestra
AGAAGAGCGCGAGCGCGGCGGTTCTACGCTCCCGCTCCCACCGGGAGAGGGCCGGGGAGAGGGGGATCAAAGGGTGATCCTCGGGATTTGCCATGTCTGACCTGACAAAGCTGGCTCAACACCTCCGCAGCAAGGTTGGGGTGAGCTGGCAACCCCAACGAATCGTTCCATACGAATTTCCGCCCGTTCCCACGCTCCAGCGGCCAAGAACGCCGTTGGGCCGCTCCAGCGGCCGAGATCTCAGGATGCTCCAGCGTCCGAACGCCGGCACACCCAACATATAAGGCCGTCATTCCGGCAGGGAGTGCCGGAACCCAGGTACCAGGGATGGTCAATTGCGGAAACCTACGCGGGCTGTTTTTTATCCACAGATTACGCAGATTCTCACAGATTGTTGTGTTTTTAATCTGTGCGAATCCGCGCAATCTGCGGATAAACCAGCTGGGTAGGATGGGCAAAGCGAGCGCCCGGCAAGCTGGTTGAGTGCTTCGGTTAGGCTACAGTGGTTCCCAAATCGAGGCAGCCTGTCGGACACCCAAAGCGCCGCGTGCCCATCAATTCACTAGAAGGTTTTGGTTATTTCCAGCGCGAGGAGGTGGGCGTTGGCCTCGTAGTCGCCGTCGAGCGCGTCGGTGCCGTTGACCCCCGTCGCGAGATCCTGCACCGGGGTGTAGATTCTGTTTCCCCGGTAGTCGTGGTCCTTGAACTTCACGTACATGTAGCCGACCTCGAAGCGCCAATCCTGCTCCAGCTCTTGTCCCAGGCCGAGGCTGAAGAGATGGCGGTCGTTATCGGGCGCGCGGGCGCTGAAGTGGTTCTTGTTCTGTCCCGTTTTGTCGAAGGCATAGCCGAAACGCAATTGGGTGCGGGGCAGGAGGTCGTAGGTCAGGCCCAAGCGGTAGGCGTTGCTGTTTTCCCACTGGTTGTTGTCGGAGAGCAGGGTTTCTCCGGTGCTTCTGCTCTTGATTGTGAGCTGCTGGAAGCGGCTCCAGCCGGTTCGCGTCCAGTCGAATTCGACCGCCAGCCGCTCGCTAAGCTCGTAGCGGACGCCGAGTTGCAGGTGCCAGGGCAGCTCGAGGTCCAGCTTTACCGCTTGGGCCGGCCTTAAGCCGGAGCCCGGCTGAACCGTTTCCAGGGCGATGAGCGCGGAATTCAGGGGGGTGTAGTGTCCCTTTAGTTTGGCGGTGGAGGCGGAATAGTAGGCGCCGCCGAAGCTCAGGGCCCCCTGGCGATACAGGGCGCTCAGGTTCCAACCCCAGCCGTCGCCGTTCCCCGTCATGCGGCTCAGCTGGGAATCGAATTGCGCGGAGTCGGTCCTGTAGTAGTTCAGACCGGCCGCGATGCTGAAGTCCTCGTTCACCTTGTAGGCCAGGGTCGGAGTTACGGCGATGATTTCCAATCTGCTGCTTGTGGGGTGAGCGCCCAAGGGCAGCGATAGGGTAACGCCGGGGGCGACGGTGGTCGGCGATTCCCCGGTCAGTTTGGGAAAGGTCCCGGTTTTCCAGCGGGTTTCCAATCCCATCGGGGCGCTGATACCGAGGCCGATGCGCCAGCGGTCGTGCGCGCGAAAGGCGGCCTGGAATAGCGGGGCGGCTACCCAGTCGGCTCCGCCGCTTTCATGATGTCCCGTGGTCGTGTCGACGCTGAAGTTCGGCTCGATGAAGAGGGCGCCGAGGGAGACGCTCGTGCGGTCGTGGAACCCCATGGCGGAGGGGTTGTAGCTGAAGGCCCCCGTCTCTTCGGGGTTGGCGACAACCGCGTTGGCCAAGGCGGTTCCCAGGGCGGATGACTCCGGGATGGAAAACCCCGCGGCCGTCGCGGATGTGGCTCCGAGTTGCAGGCACAGGCCGCCGACGAGGGCCGCTTGTATCCACTGGAATGCCGATTGCCGTTGCATGATTTGTGTTGTTCCTTCAGGAGTAGGAATTGCTCGGAGGGGAGCAAGGACGCCGGTTCCCGGAAACGGCCGGCCATTCCGCGAGAGCCCGTCTCGCTTTATTCAGTTCGTTTGAAGACGAGTATAGTCGTCGCGCCCGCTTTGTACGTCGCCCGCACCCACCGGCGATTTTGTGCCGAGAGGCCACGCTGTCGCGCCGCGTCTTCCGCAAGGGTGATCCACGACGGGTTATCCTCGCTCTTGGGCTTCGAGAAGTCTATGGAAGTGCTCCCAGTCGAAGGCGGTCCCCGGATCCGTCTTGCGGCCGGGCGCGATGTCGCTGTGGCCGACGATGCGTTCCAGGCCGATGTCGGGGAAGCGGGTGCGGATGTCCCTGGTGGTTCGGGCCAGTACTCGGTACTGGTCCGCTGCGTAGGGGATTTGGTCCGTGCCCTCCAGCTCGATCCCGATGGAGAAGTCGTTGCAGGCCGCGCGGCCCGCGAAGCGCGAGACCCCGGCGTGCCAGGCGCGCTTGTGAAGATCCACGTACTGAATGAGCTCGCCGTCGCGGCGAATGAGCAGGTGGGAGGAGACGCGCAGTCGGGCAATGGCCTGGAAGCAGGGATGTGCCGATGGATCGAGGCGGTTTTGAAACAGGGCCTGGATCCAGGGACCGCCGAATTCTCCGGGGGGCAGGCTGATGCCGTGGATCACCAACAGGTCCACGTCCAGGCCCGGCGGACGCTGGTCCCAGTTGGGGCAGGCGATACGCCGGGCCTCGGGGAGCCAGCCGTCGGACCCGTGCCGTCCCTCGGGATGTTCGTGGTCGATGTCGGTACCCCATTCCATCTCAATTTGTTTGGGTAGTGGGTAAATCCTGCGTGATGTTCAACGTTTTTTCTCACACAAAGCCACAAAGACACGAAGAATTTTTCCCTGCCGTCGCTGATCATCCGCGAGATGTTCATCGCAGACTCTAAAGACCAGGGTCGTTTCCCTTTCACCCTTGTCTCTCTTGGTGGCTTGGTGTCTTTGGTGCGCCAGGCAAAGCCTGGTCAGTCTAGCAACCTGAAAGGAGGTTGCCA
>JAIZWN010000172.1 GCA_020443945.1 Candidatus Thiosymbion ectosymbiont of Robbea hypermnestra
GCCAAGAGCCGTCCGAGACCACGGCAGCATTCTTCGTGGCTTGGTGTGAGAACACGGAAGGCGGTGACCCACCGACAAGTGTATGGATTTGCTGCATTTGATTTTCGGAGGATTCGGTTAATTGAGAACGCCCCCTAGGGCGCGTGAACGAATCGGAAGGTCCGCACAGCGGACCCTTGTATGTTCCGTTTCCAATTGCGAGGAACGAGCCATGAAGGTTGCCGGAATCGATGTCAGTGCTAAAACCGTCACGATGGTGATCCGCCAGCAAGAGCGGGCGGGCGAACCCCGTGGGTTCGACAATACCCCCCAAGGGCATGCCGCCTTGCGCAAGGTGTTACGGAAAGCCTCGGTTACGCGCATCTGTCTGGAGGCCACCGGCCTGTACCACCTGGATCTGGCCATCGCCCTGGATGATGCCGGATTGCCGGTCATGGTCGTCAACCCCAAGGCCGCCAAGCGGTTTGCCGAGGCCCGGTCCTTACGCACCCGGACCAATGCCGTCGATGCCGCGTTGCTGTCTGAATTCGCCCAGCGCATGCCGTTCCAGCCGTGGGCGCGTCCGGATGACCAAGCCCTGGGTATCCGTGCCTGCGCGCGCCACATCGCGACCCTCAACCAGACCTGCACGCAAACCAAGAGCCAACTCCACGCCGCCCGGCAAACCGCCGTGACACCGGACTTTGTGCTCGCCAATCTGCAACAGAGCGTCGAGTGGTTCGAGGTCCAGATCGAATCCTTCCGGCAGCAGGTCCGAAGCCTGATTGCCGCGGATGCGCACCACCAGGAGACCTTCGATCTCCTCGTCACCGTTACCGGGATCGCCACCGCGACCGCCATCCAACTCCTGGGCGAGCTCCTGGTGATGCCCCAGGACATGAAGGCCAAGCAATGGGTAGCCATGGCTGGCCTCGATCCGCGTGAGTACCCGTCCGGTTCCAGCGTGCGCAAGAAACCACGCCTGTCCAAGACCGGTAACCGTTACCTGCGCCTGGCCCCCTACAGGCCGGCGCTCAACGCCGCGCGGCATAACCCGCACGTGCGCGGCTACTACCGTCACCTGATCGAGAACCGGGGCCTGAAAAAGAGCCAAGCCGTCTGTGCCGTCATGCGCAAGCTTCTGCATGCCATTCATGCCATGCTCAAGACGCGCACCCCCTTTGAGAGCCACCGCTTCTATGCCCTGCCGGAAGCCACGACCTGATTCATTCCGCTTATTCCACTTATGGACCGGAGGCAAATCGGACTGGCAGCGGAACAGAGTATCTACGGTCTTACAAGGCTCGTTGCGGCCTAAAGCCCCTCGCCCCTGGCGGGAGAGGGGTTGGGGAGAGGGAGAGTAAAACTGTCGCTTTCGAGCCTTTCCTTCCGGCTTTTTCCGGCAAGCGGGGGCCGTGAAATCCGGTAGTGGTCAATTGGGTATCCCACCGATCCCGAGATGGCGGGATACGCTACGCTGTCCCGTCCTACGGCCCTGAAAAAAACTTTACATTTTGTTTACCAAACAGGTAAATTAATCGCGTGGAAATCACCTTCGCCAATGCCAAGCTGATGCAAAATAAGGTGAAATGGGGTACTGGCCAAATCCTCGACGAATATCGGCCCGACTACGCCGTCGCCCCCGGAGATGTGCTCGAATACGAGTTGGCGTTGCGCCGAATGTCCAAATCCGAGCTGGCACGTCGCACCGGTCTGACCGAGAAGCACATCAACGCCATCGTAAAGTCCAAAGGCCGATCCGACATCACGCCCGAGACGGCCCTCAAGCTGGAGCGGGCGCTGGGGATGCCCGTCGACTATTGGTTGAACCTGGAGGCCCAATACCAGGAGGCGCAAGCGCGTCTCGCCGAAGAGGCCAAGCTGGAGCGGGACCTGAACTGGCTCGAGCGGGTCCCCGTCGACGAAATGGCCAAACAGGGTTGGTTGCCCAAGCACCAGGACAAAAAGGCACAGCTGGTCGAGGTGCTCCGTTTCTTCGGCATCGCCGGCGTCGAACAGTGGGAGCCGATGTGGTCGCGTCTGGCGGTGGCCTACCGTCGGCATACCAGGCAGCGGACCTCCCCCGTAGCCATCTCGGCTTGGTTGCGCCAAGGCGAGTTGGCGGCGGAGCGGATCGACTGCGCGCCCTATGACAAGGCGGCATTCCGCACCGCTCTCGACCAGGCGCGCGGGCTTACGGCGGAGACCGATCCGGCGCGCCTGGTAGCGGAGCTACGGAACCGTTGCGCGGCGGCCGGAGTCGCCGTGGTATTGGTGCCGTCACTGTCCGGGACCGGCATCAGCGGCGCGACCCGTTGGTTGCATCCGGATCAGGCCGTCATCCAGCTCAGTCTGCGCTACCGGACCAACGACCATCTTTGGTTCACCTTCTTCCACGAGGCCGCCCACATCCTGCTGCACGGAAAGAAGGACCTGTTCCTGGAGAATACCCACGGAAAAGACGCAAACGGCATGGATGCGACCAAGGAAACCGAAGCGAACGAATTCGCCGAGGAGGCGCTGATTCCCAAACGCGCCTTCGCCGCATTCTCGAGCCAGGCACCGTTCAGCAAGGCCGCCATCCAGGCATTTGCCCACTCCATCGGCATCGCCCCCGGCATCGTCGTCGGTCGGCTCCAGCACGAGGGGATGCTACCCCACGGCCATGGCAACGACCTCAAGATCAGCTACCGGTGGCCCCACGAATGGCCATCGGAGCCGGCATAAAGCACATCTCTGGCTCGTATGGAGACGCATCTGAAGGTCATCCGCCGGCTCGCCGACGGCGCGCTCCACTCGGGCGAGGACCTGGCCCGGGCGCTCGGCATCAGCCGCGCGGCGGTCTGGAAGGCGGTGCACAAGGCCGGTGAGGCCTTGGGCCTGGAGGTGCGCTCGGTGCGCGGCCGCGGTTATCGGTTGGCGGCTCCCCTTGAGCTGCTCGACGCCGAACGCATACTGGCCGAAATTCCGCCGCATGGCCGACGCCGCATCGAACGGCTGGAGCTCCATGGCGATATCGACTCCACCAACAGCCATCTCATGCGTGCGGCGCAACAGGGTGCCCCCTCGGGCACCCTGTGTCTTGCCGAATACCAGCGGGCCGGACGCGGGCGGCGCGGTCGGACCTGGGTCTCCCCGTTCGGCGCCAATATCTACCTCTCTCTGCTGTGGCACTATCCCTTCGGACCGACGGCGATCAGCGGCCTGAGTCTGGCTGCGGGCGCTGCGGTGGCCGGCGTCCTGGAAGCGGAGGGCGTGCCCGAGATCGGTCTCAAGTGGCCCAACGACATCCTGTGGCGGCACCGCAAGCTCGCGGGCCTGCTGCTCGAAGTCGCCGGCGAGGCCCAGGGCCCGAGCCTGGTGGTGGTGGGGTTGGGCCTGAACACCCGGCTCCAGGCCGCCCAGGCCGCCGGGATCGATCAGCCCTGGGTAGACCTGGACTCCATCTCCGAATCCGGGACCATCGGCCGCAACCGACTGGCGGCCCGGCTGGCGGAACGCCTTACCGACACCCTGGAGCGTTACGGTACCGACGGACTCGACCCCTTCCTCCCGGAGTGGGCGCGTTTCGACCGCTACCGCGGCGAACCCGTAGAAATCCGCCTGGCCGACCAGAGCTTCACGGGGCTCCATGCCGGCGTGACGCCGGAGGGCGCCCTGTGCCTGGATCGGAACGGCAAGATCGAGACCTTCCAGGCCGGCGAGGTCAGCCTGCGACCAGCAGCGAAAAAGGGGTCCGGCGATTGAGACCGCAAAGGACGCGAAGAACTCGAAGGAGCTGGTCCAGCGCCCTTGGCCGTTCCGCGCGGTTCCGCGGTTCGGGCCTTTCGAGGGCACCAAGGGACCAGCTTCGATCTGTTTGCGGATTACACAGAATCTTCACGGACCAGGAACGAAGCAATCTGCGAGAATCCGCGTAATCCGTGGATAAAAGAGGGAATCCAATCTCCCCAATGGACCTTCTCATCGACATCGGCAATACCAACCTCAAGTGGGCTATCGGCGAATCCGGCGCGCCGGGGGAGATGCGAACCGTCCGGCACCATGGCGGTCTGCCGATCGACCTGCATGCGGCCTGGGAACAGTTGCCGCCGCCGCGACATGTTCTTGTCGGCAATGTGGGTGGCGCCAAGCTGGCCGGGGCCTTGGAGCGGGTCTGTCGTGCCTACTGGGACCGTGAGCCCATATTCGCCACCCCCGAGCCAAATGCCCATGGCGTCACCATCGCCTATGCTTGGCCGGAACGGTTCGGCGTCGACCGCTGGCTGGCCCTGATCGCCGCCCATCGGCTCTGCGCCGGCCCGGTTCTGGTGATCGATGCGGGCACCGCCATCACCTACGACCTGCTGCTCGGGGACGGAAGACACCTGGGCGGGCTCATCCTGGCGGGGATCGAGATGATGCGCGATGGACTGATCGCCGGTACCCGGATCCCTCGGGTCGAGCCCGAGGAGCTGACGGCCCCCTGGGCGACGGATACGGGCGCCGCCATTGCCCTGGGCTCGCTCCAGGCCCCCGCCGCACTGGCCGAACGGCTGTTCGACCGGCTGACCCACCAGGCCGGCAGGGTCCCCGAGTGCCTTCTGGCGGGGGGCGATGCGGAACGCCTGATCCCCGCCCTGGACCTCCCGATCCGCCGGTGTCCCGACCTTGTGCTTCGGGGCTTGGCCCTGCTTGCCCGATGACCGAGCGGACGACCGTGCGCCGGGTGACTCGGGTCATTGTGCGGGCCCTCGGGTTCCCCTAGAATCCAGCCCTCGATACTGTCTCCATGGGGGGCCACGGACGAGATGTCCCGACCCGTCATTGCACGGGCGAGAGGTTCGGACCGGGGTCATTCGCGGAGGAAAGTGGCGTACCACTGGAGATCCAAGACGACCACATACCAAAATCATGCTGGCGTAGCTCAGTCGGTAGAGCAGCTGATTTGTAATCAGCCGGTCGTAGGTTCGAATCCTATCGCCAGCTCCAACAAAGACAAGGGATTGCAAGGTAGTACGGAGCAAAAAACAAGGGCTTGTGGGAATTTCGAATAACACCGTATCTTCTTCTTGGTTGCGCGTGATGATGGTCGTGCCGCAATACCCCTACCCGATAGTAGGTGGGCTGGAGCGACAGGCGCACGAGTTGGCCAGGGTGCTACGGGAATCTGGCGTTTCGGTGCAGGCGCTTTCCGGCAGAGTCGATGGGACGCAGCCCGATCTGGAGATGGTGGACGGCGTGTCGGTCCACCGGATTCCCTGGTCGCCGCGGAAATGGCTGCGTTTCCTGCGAACCCCCGGTGATCTGCTCAGGGTGCTGTACGCCCAGCGCGGTACCTGCGATGTCGTTCATTTGCACCAGTTCAGTTGGTTCGGGTTGTTCACCATTGTCACCGCGCGTCTGCTGGGCAAGCCCATCCTGACAAAACTGCCGAATGTTCGCGAAGCCGGTATCCCAGGTTTGCTTGCGCAGCGTTTCGGGCGACTCAAGCTGGCGCTGTTGACGCGCTCGGATGGTCTCGTGGCCATGTCTCAAGAGAGCCTCGATGAGCTCCGGCACATCGGCTATCCGGCGGGGCGTATCCTGACAACACCGAATGGCATCAGGTTGAGTTCGCATCGGCCCGTAGGCACGATGGAGGAGCCGCAATCCCAGACCGCCTGTAAGGTGGTATTCGTTGGACGACTAGCTGAAGAAAAACGGCTCGATACCCTGTTTACGGCTTGGCGTAAGGTAGTCGATGTGGTCACAGCGGCGGCGGTTTTGGAGCTCTGGGGAAGCGGTCCGTTGCTGGCGGGGCTGCAAGGGCTTTGCCTCGAACTGGGCGTCAGTGATTCCGTTGTATTCCGTGGCCATCTGGATAAGGTGCGTGATCGCTTGGGTACCATGGATGTATTTGTGTTGCCATCCCACCTCGAAGGCAATTCGAATGCCGTTCTGGAAGCCATGGATGCCGGTTTGCCGGTCGTCAGTACCCGGGTCGGTGGTACGCCCATGCTGGTGGGCCCGGAGGGCGCCTCGTTATTGTTCGATGTGGGTGATGAGGCTGCCTTGGCGCGGCATTTGATTACCCTGATCCAAAGTCCTGCACTGCGTCGACGGTTCGGGGCCGCGATGAGGTGCAGAGCGGAAACCCATTTCGACATTCGCAAGGTAGCGCGTACCTATGGTACGGCCTATCGTTATCTGAGCGAGGGACGGCGAGATAGGTTGAGCGAGGTGGGCCGGCTGCCGGGGTTCGAGAGCCACAATGGGGCGTCGAGGGTGGTTGGATAATGTGCGGCTTTATCGCCGCCTTCACGGTCACGCCGCTCGCATCCGAGTCGGCGCGACAGGCATTGGATCGCCTTGCTCGCCGCGGCCCCGACGGCGAGGGTGAGTGGAGGAATGGGGGCGTCTACCTCGGCCATCGCCGCCTGGCGATTCTCGATCTCGATCCACGAGCGGTACAACCGATGGAATCCGGTTGTGCGCGTTACGTTATTGTCTTCAATGGCGAAATCTACAACTACCTTTCCCTACGCGGAGAATTGGAGGCCGAGGGCGTTCGGTTCAGGACGACGTCCGATACCGAGGTAATCCTGGCGCTTTACGCGACCTGGGGAGAGGCCATGTTGCCGCGTCTGCACGGCATGTTCGCCTTTGTCATCTGGGATCGGGTCGGGCGGCAGGCGTTTGCCGCGCGGGATCCCTATGGCATCAAGCCCTTATATATTGCTAAGACGGGTGATGGCATCCTGCTCTGCTCCCAGGTCAAGGCTCTTTTGGCCACCGGGCTGATTTCCCGAGAACCGGATGCGAACGGGCAGGCAGGTTTCTGGATGCTGGGGAGCGTACCCGAGCCGCATACCTGGTATCGTGACATCCAGGCGGTGCCGGCCGGGCACTCTCTGAGAATCCGTGACAAGCGTGTGATTTCATCCCGATGTTGGCATGACATTGGGCGTGCTTGGCGCAATGCGCCCGCGCGGCCGGATTTGCCTCGGGATGAAGTCACCAAGCGGGTCCGCGCCGCCCTGCGCGAATCCGTAGCGCGACATCTGGTGGCCGACGTACCGGTGGGAGTATTCCTCTCGGGCGGCATCGACTCCGGCGCGCTGGCGGGATTGATGGCGGAAACAGGCGTCCGGTCATTGCAAGGGGTGACCATCGCCTTCGATGAATTCACCGGACGACAAGAGGATGAAGCGCCGGTTGCAGCGGCGCTCGCCAGGCACTATGACATCGAGCACCATGTGCGTCGGGTCACGCGGGAAGAGTTTGTCGCGGACCTGCCGCGAATACTCGATGCCATGGATCAGCCCAGCATCGACGGCGTCAACACCTGGTACGCCACCAAGGCCGTGGCCGAATTGGGATTGAAGGTGGTGGTATCCGGCGTCGGTGGGGACGAGCTCTTTCTCGGCTATGAAGGTTTTCGGCAATTGCCGCGCCTGGTCGGCCTGTGGAGCCGATGGTCGAAGGTTCCGGGGGCCATGCCCGTGGCACGACTGGCCGGTCGGTTGCAGGCCCGGCGAACCGGTAACGGACGTTGGTGCCATGCACCGGAATGGGCAAGGACGATCGGTGGGGCCTGGTGGTTGAGACGGAGCACCTGCGGCCCGGAGGAATTACGGACGCTCATGGGTGAGGATCTGGCCGAGGAGGCGCTCGACGGGTTCGTCGTGGAAGCCAGGTTGGCGGCCATGACCGGCCCATTGCCGCAAGAGACGACCCTTGCTTTGGCTCAGATCGAGTCCATGACTTACCTGCGCAATCAACTCTTGCGCGATAGCGATTGGGCGAGCATGGATCATAGCGTCGAGTTGCGCACGCCTTTGGTGGATGCGCATCTGTTAGAGCAGGTGCAACCCCTGCTTGGGAAGTTCGATGATTTTCCGAACAAGACCCTTCTGGCCCAGGCACCGGTCAAGGCCCTGTCGCGTGAGATCGTCGAGCGACGCAAGACGGGATTCGGGATACCGGTGCAGCGCTGGCTCGAAGAGGATAATGGGCGTAATGATGTTGTGCCACGGATGAATTGGCAGAGGGAAATCGGTCGGGTATTCGGGTAATGAGGTGTGACACATCTCATTTACAGGGTCCCACCATTTCCGAACATGGCCGGCAGGCCCTCTTACTCCGTGGGATAGTGGTAGGTCCTCGGGTAGATCACCGGAGTTGCAGATGAATCGAGTCGGTTTCGTCGGATGGCGCGGTATGGTGGGGTCGGTGCTCATGGAGCGGATGCGCGAGGAACGGGACTTCGCGGCCATCGATGAGCCGGTTTTCTTCACGACCTCCCAGGTCGGCCAGAGCGGCCCGGACGTCGGCAGGGGTCGCAACCCCCTGCAAGACGCCCATGACCTCGACGCCCTGGCCGCCATGGATCTGGTGCTGACCTGTCAGGGCAGCGGCTACACGCAGGCGGTCTATCCCGCCCTGCGCGCCCAGGGCTGGCGGGGGTATTGGATCGACGCCGCCTCGCTGCTCCGCATGGAGCCCGGCAGCGTCATCGTGCTGGACCCGGTCAATCGCGCCGTCATCGACGCGGCCCTTGCCGCGGGCAAGCGGGACTTTATCGGCGGCAACTGCACGGTCAGCCTGATGCTCATGGCCCTGGGCGGGCTGTTCCGGCACGATCTGGTGGAATGGGTCAGCGCCATGACCTATCAGGCCGCCTCCGGCGCCGGCGCCCAGCACATGCGCGAGCTCCTCACCCAGATGGGCGTTCTGTACGCCGGCGTGCTCGGGCACTTGGCGGACCCCGCCGCCGCCATCCTGGACATCGATCGGGCGGTGACCGAGACCATGCGCGGGGCGCGGTTTCCGACGGCCCGCTTCGGCGTCCCCCTGGCGGGGAGCCTGATCCCCTGGATCGATGCCCGGATCGAGAACGGCCAGAGCCGGGAGGAATGGAAGGGCGCAGCGGAGACCAACAAGATCCTCGGGCGCGAGGAGCGACCGATCCCCATCGATGGCACCTGCGTGCGGGTCGGGTCCATGCGTTGCCACAGCCAGGGGCTGACCATCAAGCTCCGCGCTACGGTCCCGCTGGACGAGCTCGAGGGGCTGATCGCCTCCGCCAACGACTGGGTAAGGCGGGTGCCCAACGAGCAGGAGGCCACGATGCGGGAGCTTTCGCCGGCAGCGGTCACCGGCACCCTGCAGGTGCCGGTGGGGCGGTTGCGCAAGATGAATCTGGGCGAGCAGTACCTCTCGGCCTTCACCGTCGGCGACCAGCTCCTGTGGGGGGCGGCCGAGCCCCTGCGCCGGATGCTGCGGCTGTTACTCGAACAGGCGCAATAACAGGCGAGTATCCCGTTTCAGTCCGTCATTCCGGTTGGACGCCGGAATCCGCCGATACCAGGGATGGCAACTTGCCGGAACCGCCGATGTCCACTCCCGGTGCCGACGCCCATTGCTTCCAGTTGAATCTTGCCTACTACCCTCTGGTCCATGAGACCGCTGGTCGCTGGTAAGCGGGGAGGCGGGAAACTCCACGGAGTGGTCACGGCATCCGCCCTCTCTCTGGCCCTGGCGCCGAATCTTGCCGGGGCCTTGGCGCTCGGTGATATACGCGCCTGGTCCGCCCTCGGCGAGCCCTTTGCCGGTCGGATCGAGTTACTGGACGTGGCGCCGGATGAGCTGGATACCCTCGAGGTCCGACTCGCCTCCCAGGCCGAGTTCGACCAGGCCAGCACGCCACGCCCTCACTTCCTCACGGGACTTAAGTTCGAACCCCGGATCTCCCCGGAAGGAAGGGCGATGATCCGGGTCACCAGCCGCCGACCCGTCCGTGAGCCCTTTCTCGACTTCCTGATCGAGATCGCTTGGCCCCAGGGCCGGTTGGTCGGGGCCTACACGGTGTTGCTGGATCCGCCTGCAACCCGCGGGACGCCGTCCCCGGAAGCGGCGACCCCGGAGACGATGTCGGGGATCGACGAGCGGATCGAGGCGCTACGCGGCCGTATTCGCAAGCTGGAAACACAGCTGGCGGATATCCAAAGATTGCTCGCGCTCGACCAGGAAAGGATCGCGGCGGCACCGGGCACGGAGGCAACCCCTGTTTCGCCCGCGGCTCGCCCCGGTTCCGAGGTGATCGCCAGGACGGCGGTTGCCGAACAAACGCCCGTTTTCGGGCATTGGTTTCGGGAATCCCTTCCCCGGTTCGCCCCGGCATGGGTTCCGGCACTGGCGCTACCATTCCTGCTTCTGGGCTGGCTGTTCCGGCGGCGGCGCGGGCACCGGGGGAAGACGGCATCCCTCGGGGAACCCGTCTTGAGGACCCCCGGCATCGCTGCCGCGGGCCTGGCCGCCGGGGCGGATTCGGCGGGGCCGGTCGCGGCGCCGATTGCGCAAATTTCGGCGCCCATTCCTGCATCCACCGATGGGTTCGGCGATCCGGATCAGGAGGATGCCGCGGAAGGCGACACCCGCGGCGGTCTGGAGACGGACCGCCCTGTTCCATGGCGGCCAGCCGTTGAACCGAGCGGAATCGGGAAATCGCAATTCTCCGCTTCCGATTCACAAGTCGAAAAGCCCACGGATGGGCTTTTGCGACATCCTCATAGGGAAAGGGAGGAAACGGATCTCGTCTCCGAGGCCGATATCTACATCGCCTACGGGCGGTATCGCGAGGCGGAAACCCTGTTGGAGCAGGCGCTCGCCGAGTCGCCGCAACGCCCGGATATCAAATATAGGCTCATCGAGGTCCATTATGGGACCCGGAACCGGGAGCGTATGGAAACGCTCATGGACCAGCTGCAAGAAACCGGCGCCGATCGCATGGAGCCCGAGCAGTGGCAAAGATGCAAGGCCATGCTGGAGGCCCTGGAGGACAGAGATCCCCGGGAAGTGCCCCCGACTGCCGCGAGCGGTCGTGAGGAGGGCCTTGCTCCGGTGGAAACCGGGTTCACCGAGCGCCGGGAGGCGGTCTTTTCGCCGCTGATTCCGCCCGATCCGGCGCCGGAACCCGAGTCGGCGGCGGATGCCTGGGCGTCGGGAATCACGGGCGCACCGGATGCCCTCCGGGCCACGCGGCCCCGAACCGACTTGCTTGAGAATCCGCCCCAGGGCTCGCCTGAAGACCCGGACACGCCAAGCGATGACGGCATGATCATCCCCTGGCCGAAGGAGGCGACTACCAAGGGTTCGCAATACCGATGAAGCGGGGTATGTACCCCACTTCATCTTACTTTGCGGTCGAGTAGGGAGGAGCCGATCGGCCGTTTCGGGGAATGGGCGCCGAATCCCGGAAGGGATCCTTCCCCCGGTCAGCGGTTGACGGCAAACGCCAGGCGCACGTTGTTGGCGACCAGGCCATTGTCCTTTTGCTCACTCTCGCTGAGATAGAACTCGAGGATGGTCTCCCGGTTCATCAGCATGTCTTCCGCCACCTCGTCGGCCACCTCGTTGGCGTGACAAAAGACGCTGGTATAGGGGGAGTCGGGCTCGCGCGGGTCCGTGATCCAGAGGTTGGGCGAGATGTGTTTGATGACCCGCAGAAAACCGTACCCCTTGTCGGCGAACCACTTGGTGCAGATGCCGCGTACGCAGGAGCTCGGCTGGCCCCATTCGTTGCGGGGCTCATAAGACACGGGCAGCAGGTCGGGGATCAGAAAGCCGGAATAAAAGGCGTCGACGGCCTGCTGCAGCTGGCGCGAGACGTTTCGAAAGCCGATCAATTCCACCCGACAACCGGTGTTCTGGAGCGCGCCGACCACTTGCAGGAAATCCCCGTCTCCCGTGACCAGCAGCACCTGATCCAGCTTGCCCGCCTGCAGCATGGCGTCCACGGCCATATCCAGGTCGGCGTTGGCCTTGGTGGTGACATTGCCGTTTTCGTCCGTATAGCGGCGCACCTGTTTGACGGTAATTTTCCATCCGAAATCGCGTACCATCTGTTGATAGATTCTGGATTTCTTCGCGTACTCCGGGTCTTCCCTGGCGCGCTCCGAGTCGAAGGCCAAATAGGTGTTGAGCCGCTGTAGATGACCCCCTTCACGGGCCGCGAAGCTGCGCAACACGTCGTAGCGCATTTGATAACCACCGTTGTACCTGACGTTTTCAGCGTCGACGAATACGCCGACTCGTAGATTGGAGTTCAAGAGACAAACCTCACTGTGCCAGCGACGGGTACGCGGACACGCCCCGTCATCGTTAAGAAACAAAGGATCGAGCTTTACTTCCGAGAACCTTGAATCATTGCTTCCACGCAATTTTTCAAGGGACGAAGCGAAAACGCGAGTTCCGCTTCGTTGCCTGTTCCAAGTACCGGCGCACTTGAAACATGGCCGGGCGTCCATGCCTTTATGGGGACCTTGCTGACCGGATGGAAGGCCCTCGGCCGCCTTGCCGTTCAAACCGGTTGCTTCGGCTCCTGCCCTGTCAGCCCGGCCAGCAGGGTCCCGAGCCGCGGCTCGGCGTGGGAACGCCGCAGCCGCTCGGCCCGCACCAGGCAGATCAGGTCGTCCAAGGCGGTGTCGAAGCGGTCGTTCACCACCAGATAGTCGTACTCCCGGTAGCGCGACATCTCCGCGCGGGCCGCGGCCATCCGGTCCGCGATCACCTGATCGCTGTCCAGGCCCCGGTTGCGCAAACGCCGCTCCAGGGCCTGTGCCGAGGGTGGCAGAATAAAAACGGAAACCGCCCCCGGAAAGCAGGCGCGGACCTGCCTTGCTCCCTGCCAATCGATCTCCAGCACCAGGTCCCGTCCCTGCTCCAGCCGCGCGCGCACGGTGGCTTCCGCCGTCCCATAGCGATTGCCGAAGACCTGGGCATGTTCCAGAAACTCGCCCGCGGCGACCATGTGCTGGAAGCGATCCGGCGCGACGAAGTGGTAATGGACGCCATCCCGCTCGCCGGATCTGGGGACCCGCGTGGTGAAGGATACCGCCAGCTCCAGACTCGGTTCCCGCTCGAGCAGCGCCTGGATCAGACTCGTCTTTCCCGCCCCCGAGGCGGCGGACAGGATGAATGGGATTCCCCGGTTCATGCGCTGCAAACCTACCCAAAATCGGCGAGGATCTGCTCCTTGAGCTCCCGCTTGAGGATCTTCCCCATACCGGATAAGGGTAGCACCTCCAGGACCCGTGCGTGCTTCGGCACCTTGTAGGCGGCGAGGTGGTCGCGCAGGAAGGCGAGGAGCTCATCCTCGGTGGCCGTCGCTTGGGGCTTGAGGGTAACGCAGGCCATGCCTACCTCGCCCCAGCGCGGGTCCGGCACCCCGATAACGGCGCATTGAAAGACGGCCGGGTGTCGGTAGAGCACGCCTTCGATCTCGGTGGGATACACATTCTCGCCACCGGAGATGTACATGTCCTTTTTGCGGTCGGTGACGAAGAAGAAGCCTTCCTCGTCCTGGTAGACCAGATCGCCGGTGTGGAACCAGCCGTCCGCATCCAGCACCTGGGCGCTCTGTGCGGGGTCGCCGAAGTAACCGGAGAAACGGCTGGGTCCCTTCAGCACCAGCTCGCCGACGGCGCCGGGACCCAGCAGGCGGTTGGCGTCGTCCATCACCCGGGCATCGATGAAGTAATTGGGCAGGCCGATGCTGCCCGCCTTACGTCGCGCCTCTTCCGCGGGTAAGGCGAACAATCCGGGGCCGAATTCGGTCATGCCAAAACCCTGCTTGAAGCGTACCCCTTTCTGCTCGCCGTATTGCTCGACCAGGGGCACCGGCAAGGGGGCGCCTCCGCTGGTGCAGAAGCGCAGGCTGCCGAGATCGGCCGCCGACCAGTTGGGGGCCTGGGTCAGCGCCTGATACATGGTGGGCACGCCGGCGAAGATCGTGATCTTCTCCCGTTCGATCAGGTCGAGCACCTGGACCGGGTCGAACTGGCGCGTGAGCACGCTGGTGTTGCCGAGGATGATCTGGGAGGACAGATAGGCGAACAGGCCCCCCGCGTGGAACAGGGGAAACACGCACAGGTAAATATCCTCGTGACGCAGGTCGTGGATGACGGTATTGAGCACGTTCCAGGCGATCATCCGATGGCTGATCATGGCGCCCTTCGGCAGTCCCGTCGTGCCCCCGGTGAACAGCAGACAGGCGGTATCTTCCATGTCCAGGGAGTCGCAGGTGATCGCCTCCGATGTCGCCTGTTCCAACACCTCCCGGAGTGGTTGGCTGTGGGGGATGCCGGCCCCCTCGCAATGGAGATAATGACCGATGGCGTAGGCTCGGTCGGCCGAGTCCCGCTGCAGAAACCGCGCGGTTTCCTGAAAATCGTCGGAGTAGACCAGGGCCTTCGGCCGGGTCTTCTCGATCAGGGCCGCCAGTTCCTTAGCATGCAGCCGCCAGTTGAGGGCGGTATGGACGGCGCCGAGCTTGCCGCAGGCGAAGAAGACATCCAGGTGCTCCACACCGTCCCGGGCCAGGATGGCGACCCGATCCCCCTTGCCGACGCCGGCGACAGCCCGCAACCAGCCGGCAAGTCGGTTGGCCCGCTCATCGAGCTCGCGATAACCGAGCCGCAGAACGGGCTCCTTGCCGACATCGATAATCGCGGTGCGATCAGGGGAATAGAGCGCGCGCCGACCCAGATAATCGCCAATGTACATGGATATACTCCTTGGAAACTGTCTGAAAAGGCAGTCTCTTGGAATGCTGCGAGATGCCCTCAGGGCAATAACTTCAGCGCCGCCACGACCAGACCGCCCACGGTCAGGGTAGTCGCAAACGACCAGATCATGAAGCGATCGATACGCTTGGTCAGTGCCTCGAAGCGTCGATTCATCTCGGTCTGCATTGTCTCGAAGCGCCGGTCAACGACATCGAAGCGTCGGTTCATCTCGACCTGCATCGCCTCGAAGCGCCGGTCAACGACATCGAAGCGCCGGTTCATCTCATCCTGCATCGCCTCGAAGCGCCGGTTCATCTCATCCTGCATCACCTCGAAGCGCTTATCGACGGCCTCGAAGCGTCGGTTCATCTCGACCTGCATCGCCTCGAAGCGTCGGTTCATCTCCTTCTGCATCGCCTCGAAACGCTTATCGACAGCCTCGAAACGCCGGTCCATGTCATTCTGTAGCGTAGTGAAGCGCTTATCGACGGCCTCGAAACGCCGGTCCATGTCATTCTGTAGCGCAGTGAAGCGCTTATCCATCTGCTCCAGGATGGTCTTGATCAGCTCGCGCTGGTGCCCGAGTTCTTCCTCGATGCGCACCA
>JAIZWN010000173.1 GCA_020443945.1 Candidatus Thiosymbion ectosymbiont of Robbea hypermnestra
GTGACCCACCGACAAGTGTATGGGTTTGCTGCATTTGATTTTCGGGGGATTCGGTTAATTGAGAACGCCCCCTAGCGCGTGCGAAGGCGGCTTGTCGGCCAACACCAGGTCTTTGAGGGTTTTGCCTTCCAGATTTCCAGCGACGGCCCGCTCGATGTCGGCGATAAGTTCCTGGACGGCCCCGTATCGCGCCGATTCGACACCCCCCGCATGGGCCACGTCCAGAATCTTCTGCAACGGGATGGTCTCGATGGCGCGGGCCGGCAGGTAGGCCGGGGGTTCGTCGCCGGTCGCCACGGCAAGGCCCTCCTGCCGCAGCGCCCGGAGGATCCGTTCGACCCGGCTCGGCGTGTCCGGGTGGCCGTGGGCGGTCAGGGCTTCGAGTGTCCATTGCGGCTCGTCGAAGTAGTGGGCGCGGCCGATGGCGGTCATGAGATCCAGGGCGAGCACCGCGTCGCGGGGCCTTTTCGCCTCCGGGTCCCGCAGGTGGGAGCGCAGGAGGTGGGGATACTGGGTATAGCGGGCGATGTGGGCGCCGATCAGGATAATCAGCCAACCGACGTTGGTCCAGATGATGAAGAGCACGGCCGCGGCCAGGCCGGAGTAGATCGCCGAATACTTGGAGGAGCCGGCGACCAGCCAGGCAAAGAGGTGGCCGACGCCATACCAGGTGACGCCGGCGAAGAGGCCGCCCGCCAGGGCCGGTACCAAGCGCACCCGATGGTTGGTCAGAAAGGCGTACAGGAAGGCGAAGGCCGCGCAGACCAGCAGGTAGGGGACCAGGCGACCCAGCCCGACGACGAGCCGGCCCAGAAGCTCGTTGTTCAGGAGCCCGTGGAGGTTCTCGCCGCGGAATACCAGGGTGGTGATGCCCAGGGCGGTGAAGATGAACACGGGCCCCACCAGGGCCACGCTCAGATAGTCGCTGAAGCGGCGTGACCAGCCGCGCACGCCGGGTATGCGCCAGATGGCGTTGAAGGTCTCTTCCACCCGGGTGAGCAGGGAGATGACGATCCAGAACAAGAGGGCGATCCCGAAGAAGCCGAGGACGGCGAAGTTGAGGTTGCCCACATAGGTCAGGATGTGGCGGCCGATCTCGGTGCCTTGGTCGCCCAGGGGCGCCAATGATTGCATGAGCATCGGCTCGAGCTGCTGCTGTACCCCGAAGCCTTTGAGTACGGAGAAGGTTACGGCCAGCAGGGGAATCAGGGAGAGCAGGGTGGTATAGGCGAGGCTGGTCGATTGCAGGTGCAGCTGCTCGTCCCGGAAGGTCTTCAGGATGCCCGCGGACAGGCGGATGGCGAGGGTCTTTGTCCGGGCGAGCCGTCCCGGCGCCGAATCTTCGCCCGCGGAATCCGCCCGTCTCCAGCGTTTGTTCCATGCCATTTCGAGTGGACCCCCGACCGCGAGATACCTGCGTCTCAGGCAAGATCGCCTTCCTCGACCCGTTGGTATTCCCGCCGGAGGATCTTCCGTCGGTGCAGATAATCGAGCAGCAAGTTCACGCCCTCGGGCACGCTGAGCCGATCCGCGTCGATGCGCACCTCGGGCTCCGGGGGGACCTCATAGGGGCTGTCGATACCCGTGAATTCTTTGATCTCGCCCCGCTCCGCCTTGATATAAAGCCCCTTGGGATCGCGCGCCTTGCACACCTCCAGGGAGGCATCCATGAAGACCTCGACGAACTGCCCGTCAGGGAGCATTTCCCGCACGCTCCGCCGGTCGGCCCGGAAGGGGGAGATGAAGGCGGTCATCACGATCAGGCCCGCGTCGGCCATCAATTTGGCCACCTCGCCGATCCGGCGGATGTTCTCCGTGCGGTCAGCGTCGCTGAAGCCTAGGTCCCCGCACAGACCATGGCGGACATTGTCCCCGTCGAGCAGGTAGGTATGGTAACCCTGGGCCGTGAGGATCTCCTCCAGGGCGCCCGCCAGGGTCGATTTGCCCGAGGCGCTCAGCCCCGTGAACCAGATGACCGCCGGATGCTGGTTCTTTTGCTCCGCCCGCACGGATTGGTCGACGGGATGGTGGTGCCAAATCAGGTTGTTCTTCACGAAACGCTCCAAAATACCAAGTTGTCATTCCGGCAGGGAGTGCCGGAACCCGCCGAGGCCGGGGATGGCAAACCGAGGGAACCCGCAGGCTCATTCCCAGGCTCCGGCGGCCAGGATTTCAGGACGCCGGAATGTGAGAATCAGAGACGCGGCGGGATGCGCTACGCTTTCCCACCCTACGGCCCTCGAGGTAACAGGGGGTGCCGGGGTAGATTTCGTCGTGGCCGGGAAATCCCGGAACCTGTGCTATACTTTACCGTCTTTAACAACCCGATTTCTACGCACCGCAAACGATTAATGGCTAAAGAAGAAGTAATCCAGATGGAAGGTACGGTAGTCGATACCTTGCCTAACACCACCTTTCGCGTGGAGCTCGATAACGGGCATACGATTACCGCCCATATCTCCGGCAAAATGCGCAAGCACTATATTCGTATCCTGACCGGAGATCGGGTGACGGTCGAGCTCACCCCTTACGACCTGTCCAAGGGGCGGATCACCTACCGCGCCCGCTGACACCCCCTCCCTGGTGGGAGAGGAGTTGGGGAGAGGGGGGGATCAATCATCCCGACCGGATGAATCTTCGGTGGCGATTCCCACTCGCCCTTTTGATCCCCCTCTCCCCGGCCCTCTCCCGGTGGGAGAGGGCGCGTGAACCGCCGCGCTCGAGTCCTTCTTCCCGGCTTCTTCCGGTCAGCCGGGGCCGTGAGAAGCCACCGACGAGCTTTTGCCCTACCCCCTTCAAGAGACAGACTTTTTGGACAGTCCCTAAGTTTTAGGTCGCAACACTGCGCCCAAGTCTCCGGCACGTCATACTTTCCGGGTAATGCTTTGCGCCTTCGCGGTTAAAAAAGGGACCTATATACATAGCTAACCAAAGCCACGACTCCGTAACCGTTCAGCCCCCACCGCGTCATTCCGGCAGGGATTGCCGGAATCCAGGTGCCAGGG
>JAIZWN010000174.1 GCA_020443945.1 Candidatus Thiosymbion ectosymbiont of Robbea hypermnestra
GTGACCCACCGACAAGTGTATGGGTTTGCTGCATTTGATTTTCGGGGGATTCGGTTAATTGAGAACGCCCCCTAGCGAGGCTTTGCCTTAGGACCACGAGGCGTGACCAACCGCACCGAAGAACCACGGAGGCAGACACGAATGTACACGGATAAACACGGATCACAATCCGTGTACATCCGTGGTTCAACGAATTTGCGATTCCCGCCCTACATGTCTGAGAATGTAAAATAAGGTGAAATGGGGTACTAACACCCCATATCACCTTATTCTACATCCTCGACCGACAGCCGAGGCAGCCATGCAAGGCGAACGAAAAGGGCGCCTTTCCGCGCCCTGGTAGAAAACGAGGAATCGCTCTGGCCGGCTCAATAACGGGAGCCTGCCCCTCGTTGCGGGCGATCACCGCGCGCCCGGGCCTGATTGACCTTCACATTGCGACCCTTGTTGAGGCCGTTCATCTGCGTATCGTTCAGGGCCTTGATCGCCACATCGGCCTCGGCGTTGTTCTGCATCTCCACGAACCCGAACCCCTTCGAGCGGCCGGTTTCCCTGTCAGTGATGATCGTTGCGCTCTCAACTTCGCCATAGGCGCCGAAGGCCTCGCGCAATTCTTCTTGGGTCACACTGTAAGCCAGATTGCCAACATAGATATTCATCAGTCATAAGTCCTGGAAAAAATTGTGTACCACCCGCTACCATACGCTAAACACAGCGAAATGCAAGATCGCCCCGATTTTCACTGCACGGACAGCGCCACGATAAATCTCTTCCTCTCGGCCGATATTAGAGTTGTTCCCGATGCGAGTCTTTAAAAATCAATCGGTTATATTGGAATATGAGGCCGACACGGTGGTCGTTGAC
>JAIZWN010000175.1 GCA_020443945.1 Candidatus Thiosymbion ectosymbiont of Robbea hypermnestra
CCCTAGTCCGCTGTCGATTCCCGTTGCGACCAAGTCATTGACCCACGGAATTTCCGCCGCCCGCGGAACCGTTTCAACCGCTTTGAACTCACAGATGTTCGCGGTTCTTGGTCCGTAGATTACCCACCGTAAAAAATCCTGTTAATCCTGAACATCCTGTTAATCCTGTACGATTGGAAGACAGCACGAACCACGCAGAATGGCTCGACCTGTCAGCGGTGGTGCCATAACTTTGTTCTCCTTCGCATCCTTTGCGCCTTTGCGGTTCAAAATCGCGGATCACAAAGTCAGAACACTACCGAATCGGGATTACCAGCGCCAAGGGACCAGGTTGCCGATGCTGCGCATGGGGTATTGCATGGTGTGGTCCATCTCGTGCACCGAGTAGTTCATGTTGCGCATACCCAGGTCCATCATGGACACATGGCCGGTCATGGCCTGCACGGCCTGGTTCATGGTAGACATGCTGCTGTCCATATTGGCTATATTTCCGCGCATGTCATTTATGTTCTTGCTCATCGCCGTCATGCTTTCATCCATATTGAACATAGAGTTGCGCATATCGCCCATGTCTTTGCCCATGCCCATCATGCTGTTTCTCATATCGAGCATGTTAACGTTCATTTCCCCCATATAGAGGCTCATTTGATCCATATTTTCGTCCATATGTTCCATTGCCTGCTTCAAGTCATACATGAATTTGGCGATGGCGGGCAGGGCGAAGGCGGAGAAGACGAGTAAAATGGCCATCACCCACACGAGTAGTTTCCCTCTGCGGGCCATTTTCTTTTCCGCCAATTTCTCCCTGTCGTCCATCTCCTTTTCCAGCCGCTTGAACCCCCCGAGCAATGTGTCGGCGATCAGCTGGGCGCTGGGTGTTACTCGAATCCTCGGCCCGGTGTTTACAACACCGTTTCCATTTTCATTCTCGGTTGCCATGGTTGAATTCTCAGGTTGCAGGTTATAGAGTTGCTCCCTTTGTAAAGTTATTTAAAATCAGTATGTTACGAGGACCATTTGGCGTCTAACCCTTTGTTTTCCGGTCAACGACCACCGTGTCGACCTCATATTCCAAATATAGCCGATTAATTTTTAAAGACTCGCATCGGGAGCAACTCTTATGGTTCTGGTTGTGAGGTCCCTAGTTCAGGGATCTCGAAGAAGGGCGGAGATTCCCTGCCCGGCACGGGCGCCCCGGATGTTTCAGGGTGTCTGTTCGCGGCACTTGCCCGAGCAGCGGCTGCCGCAGTCTCTGGCGTCTTCGATGCGGCGGCCGTCCGGGTCTATCCGTGCGAGCCAGCGTTGGAAGAGTACCCACCCGGCGCAGAGCACCGCCAGCGCGAGAACCGCCCAGAGGTGTCCCCACACGGTTCAGGCCGCGCTGAAGAGGCCGGCGAAGCCCATGAAGGCCATGGACAGGATGCCGGCGATGATGAGGTTGATGGCGGTGCCGCGCATCAGTCGGGGGACCGGGGCGGTTTCGGCCTCTTCCCGCAGTCCTGCCATAAGCACCAGGGCCAGGGTAAAGCCCAGCCCGGCCCCCAGGGCGTAGAGCATGCCCTGGGCCAGCCCGTAGCCCTTGTTGGTGGAGAAGATGGCCAGCCCCAGGATGGCGCAGTTGGTAGTGATGAGCGGCAGGAAAATCCCTAAGGCCTTGAACAGGGCGGGGCTGAGCTTTTTGATCAGCATCTCGATGAATTGCACCGTGCTGGCGATAACCACGATGAAGCTGATCAGCCGCAGGTAGGGGGCGTGGATCAGCACGTAGCGGTTGAGGAACCAGGCGCACAGGGCCGTGATCAGCATGACGAAGATGGTGGCCAGTCCGAGCCGGAAGGAGGTCTCCAACCGCCCGGAGACGCCGAGGAAGGGGCAGAGCCCGAGGAAGTAGGCGAGGACGAAGTTGTTGATCAGCAGGGCGCTGACGAAGATCCAGATCAGCTCGTTCACGACAGCTCTCCTTCCGTTTCGGCCAGGCGTTCGGCGAGCCGCTCCTTGCGTTCCCGCACCCAACTGAAAAAGAGCAGCAGCAGGCCCAGGGTCAGGAAACCGCCCGGCGGCAGGATCATGATGACCCAGGGCTCGAAGTCGGGTCCGAACAGGTCGATGCCGAAGAATTTCCCTTCCCCCAGGATCTCCCGCACGCTGCCCAGGGAGAAGAGCGCGAACAGAAAGCCCCCGGCCATGCCCAGGGCGTCCACCGCCGCCAGGGATACCGAGTTGCGGGACGCGAAGGCCTCCTGGCGTCCCAGGATCATGCAGTTGGCGACGATGAGCGGGATAAAGGCCCCCAGTTCCTTGTGGATCTCGGGCACCAGGGCCGCCAGGGCGAGGTCCGTGACGGTCACGAAGGTGGCGATGATGATGATGTAGGTAGAGATGCGGACCTGCTTGGGGATCCACTGCTTGAGGGAGGCGACCAGCACGCTGGAGGCCACGAGCACGAAGCAGGTGGCCCCGCCCATGGCCAGGGCGTTGACGGCGGAGTTGGTGACCGCCAGCATGGGGCAGAGGCCCAACACCTGGACGAAGACCGGGTTGTCCCGCCACAGGCCCTTGAGGAATTCCTGATAGGCATCCGCCCGCGCTTTCGGCATGACCACCTCGACTCGCTTATCCGCTCTGGGGTACGGAATTGGTTTTGGCTTTGAACCGCTTTTGGTTTTGAACCACAAAGGCGCAAAGGTTTTTTGCCGCAAATAAACGCGAATCAACGCAAATGGGTCGTACAAGATCACATTATCTTGTTTATCCGCGGATTACGCAGATTCTCGCAGATTGTTTCGTTTTTAATCTGCGCGAATCTGTGTAATCTGCGGACGGTGTTATCGGTAGGGATGTTGCGGCCATTTAACATGTGAAAACATGTCGGTTAAAGTTAAATTCAAAAAGATCTGGATTCTGGCATTAATCGAAGATTGGCCTCTTTACTTCTCAGGGTTAAAAGGTTCTACGTCTTTGCGTATAGCAATGGTCATCTGACCGAAGCGATATTGTCTTCCTCGCGGCTTGTATTCATTCGCAATTAATTGCACTTTAAATTCACTTACAGGAACACCCATATCTTTAAGAATCGAGCGAAAAGCATCAAAAGCACCGTAGGCCCGAAGGAAAGCAAGATGGGCATTCGTAATTCCTTCGCCGGGATATAGAATAACACTGGTTTCTTTTCCGTTTATGATGACTTTTTCAGCGATGATGGTCCCAAACTCTCCTTTAGAGTTGTACCGCCCGAAATACTATTCGGGTATAATAGCTATTTAGGTTTATGATGCAAAAGGGTGTTCAAGCTC
>JAIZWN010000176.1 GCA_020443945.1 Candidatus Thiosymbion ectosymbiont of Robbea hypermnestra
CCCTAGTCCGCTGTCGATTCCCGTTGCGACCAAGTCATTGACCCACGGAATTTCCGCCGCCCGCGGAACCGTTTCAAGCGCTTTGAACTCACAGATGACAGTATTCTCAACGATCATCTCCGCGAAGTATTTCCCAACTGGTTCCCCAGGGTACGTTACCTTCAAGGGTGCCTGGGTACGAAATGCAATCCTGCGTGATCGCAGCTCGACCGCCATCGCATTCTCATCAACCGTTTCCAGAAAACCAGAGCCGAGCCCGTTATGCACCGCATCGGCTGCCCCGATGATCTCTTCTGTTTTCTTGGTCAGCTATTACCAACAGTAAAAAAATCCTGAAAATCTAAGAAAATCCTGTTAATCCTGTACGATTGGAAGACCGCACGAACCACGAAGAATAGCTCGACCTGTCAGCGGTGGTGCCGT
>JAIZWN010000177.1 GCA_020443945.1 Candidatus Thiosymbion ectosymbiont of Robbea hypermnestra
CAGCGCTTCCTGAGTACGGGCTAACCCTTGCTTGTATCGTCTCGCCATGAATGTCAACCTATCGGATTGCTCTCGACCGGGAGGTTACCACCCTCGCTACCACCAACGGCGAATACTTTCACAATCTCTGATCGGTGGGCACAGCCCACCCTACGGGTATGGTTCTATGAAAATCAATGGATTGGTTTTTAGACAACCTCTTAAAATAACATGAAGTATCAGTGGGTTATCAACTGGAACAACTCTATTGCAGAGGATGCCTACGTTGACTATACTTCACCGTTGGCCGTTTGGCACATTCAATTGGCTTCATAAACTATAGTCGGGGTGGGAAATGGCCGATACCACAAATATGCCCAAAAAGAATCTCGAGAAACTCGAAGAAACACTCGGTGTGGATTTGCAAGGAGATGCGGATATCACCGTCGAACTGGGTAGCGGTAAGAAGCGCGAGCTGCGGATCAGATCACTCGGTAGCGCCGCCTACCATATCTGGTCGGTAGACTTTGCTCTGGATAGGAAGCCGATCGAGGACCTGAGCGCGCTCGAGGAAGTCACGGGCGTGAAGTTGGACGCCGGCACAGAGGTCGATATCTCGACATCCGCAAGTGCGGAGCCTCTGCGCATTCGCTCGCTCGGCTCCCGCTTCTATGACATCTGGTCGGCAACCTAGTACCCTGTTTCAGAACATTCTGCCTGTGAAGACCGCTCTCAGCGACCAGATATCCCCTGTAGGATGGGCCGTGAGCGAAGCGAACCGCATCAATGGAAACCGCAAAGCTGGCGGCGGTTATGAGCTTGTAATGTCAATCGAAACGGGGTGCTAGAGCAAAGAGGTGGTCGGAATAGAAGGACTGCTCAATCTCGGGCAGCCACTCCACACAACGGTTGTGGTAACGGACTTCGATGATTCCGATCGGGTCGTTGCCACCTTTCGTCGTGCCCTCGGCAGGATGCCGACAAAGCTGGTACACCTCGATTTGTCGGGTGCCGGTAAAGACGGGGGCGAGACCAAAGCCGGCGATTGGGCTATCGATCCGGCGGCACATGGGCTGAACCAGGATAAGGTCTACCTATCCGTGCTGGCGTTGCTGTGCCGGCACGGCTCACTCAAGGCGGTCAGACAACTCCAGGAGACCATCCCCCGCGGGGATTGCGCCCGACTCGAATTGCCCTCCGTCGAAATGGGCTTCGAGCTGTCACATGCCATGAAAATGGCAGACGTTATCCTGTCTGCCGACTATGGAGTGCAAGACCTCGCCAGCGATACTTTTTTCGAACGGTTGGCGCTGAATGCACCCTACCGGGTCGAGATAAGCACCCCGAACGGTATGCTCCTGGTCAGCGGCTCCAGGCCTTGGTTCCAGCTTGCGGGCAGGCTCGTAGACGGTGAAAGCCGCATCCTGCCGGGTGGTGAAGTGGCCTACACGGGCAGCGATATCGAAGGGGTCTTTACCGTCACAGGGGGGCTGTTGGCCACACCCGAGGCGCCCGAAGCGGCTCCCTTGGCCCGTGCCCTCACGCGGCTGAGCCGCCGCTTCGAGCACGACCCGGTAACGATGACGATAGCCGATGGGCAGGTCATGGCCTTCGAGAGCAAAGGCCCGCTTGCAGGGACGCTCGACATGCTGCTTCGAGGTGCGGGATACCGGCAAGTCACGGAGGTGGGTATTTCCTTCAATACGGCGTGTAGAACTCTTATTCACGACTGGCCGGCTTCCTCGAACGAAGGCTGTCCGGGAGTACACCTCGGCCTTGGGGGTGACCCCGACCCGGAGCAGGAACCGGCTAAGGAATCGCTGGTCCATATCGACCTTATTTCGCCCACTGTTTTGGTCCTCGTCAATGGCAAACCCTTCATGAAGCTCGCGTGATGTGGCCCGTCAATTCCATCCTGGTGCAGGAACAGGAACAGCTGGCCGCGATGTTCCGAGCCGAGTCACCCTTGCCCGGTCTTGCGGTGGTATCGTCCTTCTTCTCGGATGATGCTGTCGGGGTACTCGTGGGCGCCCTCGATGAAATCGAGTTTTCCCGTTACTGTGTCTGGTCCCCGACCAATTCGGGAGACGACCTCAGGAGCGCGTTTCAGGACCCGGACTTCAGGTTTGCGCACCTGTCCATTCACGCCAGACCCGAGACGCTCGATAACGAAACATTCCTGCGGACGGCAATGGCCCTCGGCAGTCCCCCGGTCCTGGAGTGGCTCGGCATCATAAGTGGTAAGAAGATCAGTTATCTGGACCCACGCCACGTCCTGACCCGCTGGGGGCCGGGCGATTTCCTCGGGCCCCACCTCGACGCGGGCTCGGCAGCGGAACCGGTGGCGCTGGTGCTTTCGATATCCCTCACACAGGGCTGGCGGCGCGAATGGGGTGGCGAGACGATTTTCGAATGGGAAGGCAACCAGACACGCCTGACCTCCTATCCCAAAGCAAACCAGACGATCATCTTCGCGCCGCACCAAGGGTCTTACCACTGGGTCGAGCCGGTGGCAGAAACTGCCCCTCCCGATGTGCGACACACATGGACCCTGCATTACAGATGAAGGAGCTCAGCTAGTGAACCTGGTCGCAAAAACCACGAAATTTTTCGACAGCTACTTGAATCCCGACGTTGGCCCGCGTGAGCACATCAGCCTGCTTTTTACGGACCTGAACCTGCCGGACTGGTTCATGGACGGCCTGGAAAAAGTAAAGGGCACCAAGTGGAAGCTGGTCGACACCCGCACGATCGAAAGCCAGCGCGCGGTGCTCGAAGAGTTCTGGAACCCCAAGACGCGCTACATCTCGGTTCACGACTATACGGCCCATGGATTCTTCGGCGCGGGCCAATCCGCGGTCAAGTTCGCTGAAGTCAACGACGGTATAGACTACACAAGTTTCGAGTTTCCGCGCTTTGGTCTGACCGCCGAACAAATCGAAGTATTGCTTCGGCGCTACGTGAGCGGCGACCCTCACGAGCATATGGGTCATGTGGACGCTTTTTTCGCGCTGCTGAATAACAACCCACGCTACAGCATCGCGTTTCAGACGGGACCAAACCACGATCACGCGCTCGCCGTGACCGGCCCCGGGCCATGGATGGAACTGGCTGGCCCCTTGTGCGAAGGCAACATGCGCTTTGCGCCCGGCGCGGAAATCTTTTACCACGGCAGGGATGTGAGCGGAGAACTGTACTGCTCGGAAGGCATCAACCTATTGCCCCTGCGCTCGAACGACCCCCAGAAAGACCTGTGCGAACAATTCCTGCGGCTTGGTCACCTTATCCGGGAAGACCCGCTGATCCTGAGCATCGAGGCCTCGAGCCTGGTGGACTACAGTTCGGCGCGCGGCAAGTCCGCGCAGCTGTTCAAGCAGCTCTCCGACACCGACGCGGCGTTTTTTCATCTGGTGGAAGTAGGCATCGGCATGAGTCACGCGGCCTCACCACTCATTCATGACTGGGCCGCAACCTCGAACGAAGCCGTACCCGGGGTGCATATCGGCATCGGGGCGGACCCCGCGAATACAGGACGCTTCAAGACGAATGTACACGTGGACTTTGTATGCCCCACGGCCCGGATCCTGGTGAACGGCAAGCCCTTCTATGACGGGAAGACCTTTGTCGGCCCTGCATCTACAGCCGAAGCGCCATGAAAATATCATCCACGTATCTCGTCCCGAAACGAAATTCCTGCACCAATCGGCCTTCAACGACAAACCCGTATTTTCGGTAAAGCCTAAGGGCAGGCTCGTTGGAACCAAGAACAGTGAGTACCAGGCGCTCCGCACCCCATGTGTATGCCTCGTCTATCGCGGCGAGCAAAAGCCGCGAACCCACACCCTGTCCGCGTGCCTCACGGTGAACGACCAGGGAACGCAGGCACAGGACATGAGCGTTTGATGCAAACGGCGTTCGTTGCTTAAGCACCGCGTACCCGATCACACGGGCTGGTTCGGCTATCGCAACCAAGGTGTTCTCGGGCGGGTTACGCTCGAAAAAAGGCGTATCCGGCGGCGGGGCCGGGCGCGTATCTTCGCCCCAATGCCCCTGCTCCAACGCGATCAAGGCGGCAGCATAGTCGGAACATGCTTGCTCAATGTGACACTCGATCATCGATAGGCCTGCAATAGTGGCTGATGCTTTCCATAGCCTGCTGAACGACACCCGGGTTCTCAAAGCGATGGCCAAAGGGGCGGATATTAGAGGACCATACCCCAAGACCGCCGTGCAAAAAGCCTGGTTTGCTCGGGTGTGTCCGCCTGTGCTGATCGAAGCACTGGACCTCGATGCCCCCGTCCCCCAGGTGTTGGAGGATCCGACGAACAAGCTGTGTCGAGCGGTTCTGCCAAGATTCCAAAACGGCGAGTCGAAACCCGAACCACTCTGCCCGGTGCCGACAAACCGAGCAAAAATCCTGGTGCAACAAGGGTTGGAACTGCTCGGAAGCTGGAACGCACCGGTCTGTGAAACCGTGCGTACCCTGCTGCCGATCATACTTGCCGTCGATGTCGCCTCGAGGCGGGCCGGCGGAGCCAGCCTGTCAGACCTGCCGGGTGTTATCTGGATACGGCTGGGAAACACCTGGCGGGCGGAAGACGCCGCGGAAAGTCTGCTGCACGAAGCGGTACACCAATCCCTGTTTCTACACGATGCCGTTTACGGCGTATTCGAGGAAAGTGCCTTCATCGACCCGCCGCAGGTACCGAGTGCCGTGCGCACTATTTACCCCAGCAACCAAGAACCTATCCGCACCTTTTGGGCCGCCTTTCATGCCCTGTGCGTGGCGGAATGGCTCGTCGTTTGGTTTTGGGAACGCAAGCCGTTGCTTGCGAAACAGTTCGAAACTGCTATAGCCATGTCGCGACACCATCTGAAGGCACACGCGCATTTGCTGACCCCGCTTGGGAAGTGGCTACTGGACAACGGCTATGAAAGCAAAGAGTGAGCTGTTCATATTGTGATGACCGGCATACGCTCCGGCGCGAGCGACTTGGGCGACTCTCTTGTCGCCCGCAAGCACGACGCCGCTGGTCACCAGCAACTATGTGCTGGTGGAGTCCTTTGCGCTGATCCAGGCACGGCTCGGCGTCGATGCGGTCCGTGCGTTCAACGACGCGATTCTGCCCGTCGTCGTATGCCAGTGGGTTACCGAAGAGGATCACGCGGCGGCCGTCGAGGCGGTGCTGACTTCCGGGCGTCGTGGCCTGAGCCTGGTCGATTGCAGCAGCTTCCGAGTCATGCGCCGGCTCGGTATCCACCGCGCCTTTGCGATCGATCGGCATTTCCGGGAGCAGGGCTTCGACCTCTTACCCGATATCGCAGCCGGGTAGTGGTAGGGTTTTGAGTGGTGGTGGGCTGCCCAGCGGCCCAATCATGGCTCAGAGCCCTCGGCCTTTGCCACCCCTGGCGCCAGCAGATTCCGGCACTCCCTGCCGGAATGACGGTATGGAGTCATTAACCGTATCGAAGTGAAGCCATTGATTCCCCCTCTCCCTGCCACCCCTCTCCCGCCAGGGGCG
>JAIZWN010000178.1 GCA_020443945.1 Candidatus Thiosymbion ectosymbiont of Robbea hypermnestra
CAGCGCTTCCTGAGTACGGGCTAACCCTTGCTTGTATCGTCTCGCCATGAATGTCAACCTATCGGATTGCTCTCGACTGGGAGGTTACCACCCTCGCTACCACCAACGGCGAATACTTTCACAATCTCCGGAGCGTGGGAGCCAGAGAGACCCCTCTCCCGCCAGGGGCGAGGGGCCGCATTTTTTCATCGGCGAGAATCTGCGTAATCTGCGGATTCACGCATCGCAGATCACAAAACTACAACACTACCCCAAAGGTGATGCCGGATGCCGGGAGGTTAAAGCTGGATCTCGTGGTGATGCAGGGGGTAACCGCGATCCCGGTAGTAGACGTAGCGTTCCCGGCCGGCCGCGCGCATCTGTGCGTCCTGATCGATGAGCTCGCAGAGGCGCTCGAAGCTCCCGAAGAAGGGGGGGACCTCCGCGCAGAGGTTGATGAGTACCTGGTTCTCTTCGCCCGGATCCTCGTCGTGGCCGATGAGAATCGGCGTGAATGCGCGATCGCTGTCGTTCACCAACCCGTGGGGGAGAAAGCTTTGCTGCCGGAAGGTCCAGAGCAGGCGGTCGAGGTGGCGCGCCTGCTCCCGGTCCGGGACCTGGATGAAGATGCGGTGTCCATCCGCATGGATGCGTTCCACCAGGCGACAGGCGAGGAGGAATCGATCCCCCCGGCTGGGCTCCTTGAGGGAGTAGAAGTCGACGCGGGTCACACTATTTCAAGCTATTGGGATTAGACCTTAACAGAATGTATCATTCTATCTTTCGATTTGCAAAGTAAAACATAGGAAGTATTCTTCCAGATATTTCATCATTAGTATCAGTATTAAGAAACGAAATATTAATATTAGAAGGTTGTATCTTGCACATAGGTATTTGCATGTTCGCTCAATGTGAGGTGGACCCCAACCATTGGACAGTCAGGAACCAAAAATAAGTTAAGAACGGAGAGCAATTCTTGAGAATCTTA
>JAIZWN010000179.1 GCA_020443945.1 Candidatus Thiosymbion ectosymbiont of Robbea hypermnestra
GTCGAGAGCAATCCGATAGGTTGACATTCATGGCGAGACGATACAAGCAAGGGTTAGCCCGTACTCAGGAAGCGCTGTTGCCGCCACGGGTGGAAGATTACGTGAGCGAGAGCAACCTGGTGCGGGCGATCGATGCCTACGTCGACACGCTCGACCTGCCAGCGTTGGGCTTTACCAATAGCGAGGGCGACCTCACCGCCGGTCAACCGGCGTTCGATCCGGGGATGCTGCTCAAGCTGTATCTCTACGGTTATCTCAACCGCGTGCGCAGCTCGCGGCGTCTGGAGCGGGAGTGTCGGCGCAACTTGGCGCTGATGTGGCTGCTGGCGGGCTTGGTGCCGAGCTACCGGACGATTGCCGAGTTTCGGCGGGTGAACGGAAAAGCCCTGCGTGCGGCGAATCGTGATTTCGTTCTGCTGTGCCACGAGTTGGACCTGTTGGGTGGCGAAACCATCGCCCTCGACGGCTCGTTTTTCAATGCCAGTGCCAGTGACGCCAGCATCACGACCAAGAAGAATTTAGCAGTGCAGCTGAAGCAGATCGAACGCGAGCTGGAAACCTACACGCAGGAGCTGGATGCCAACGACGAGCAGGAAAACCAAGCCGGTGACGGGTTGGGTGAAGACCCCGAACTGGCGCGCAAGCTGGCCGCACTCAAGGCACGCCAAGCCCGCAAGCAGGAGCAACTGAACCAGCTGGAGACCAGCGGAGAGACCCAGCTCTCCCGCACCGACCCCGATGCCCGGGCCTTGCGCAAGGGGAAACAGCAGGTGACTGGGTACAACGTGCAAAGCAGCGTCGATGAGAAACACAAGCTCATGGTGCATCATGAAGTCACCAACGCCGGGAACGATCAGAACCCACTCAGCCGTCAATGCCAGCACAGCATGGACGTGCTCGGCGTGGAGAACGTGACCGCAGTCGCCGATGCGGGCTACTACAGCGAGAGCGAGTTGGCCGCTGGCGAAGCCGCCGGGGCCACGGTCTACGTCCCAATCCCGGATAAGCACCAGGCGGTTACCGGTCAGGGTCGCTTGAGCGGTAAACGCTTCCACTACAACCGGACCGGTGATGTCTACATCTGCCCCGCCGGTGAGGTGCTCCCCCCGTGCGGTCAGCCGCAGGAGAAGAACGGTATCCGGCGCACCCGCTACCGCCGCCCGGCCCGTCAGTGCCAAAACTGCCCGCTGAAGGCGGTGTGCCTACCCGCGTCCGGCGCCCCACGCAGTATCTACCGTAGCGAGCACGCCGGGTTGGCCCAAGCCCACCGGCAACGGATGGCCGAACAGGGGGCAGAACGGATGCGTCAGCGCGCCGGTCTGGTGGAACATCCCTTTGGCACGCTCAAACGCTGGTTTGGCTGGGACCACTTCCTGGTGCGTGGTTTTGCCAAGGTTCGGGGTGAGATGAGCCTGATCGTGTTGGGCTACAACCT
>JAIZWN010000180.1 GCA_020443945.1 Candidatus Thiosymbion ectosymbiont of Robbea hypermnestra
GATGGCAAAAGCCGAGGGCTCTGAGCCATGATTGGGCCGCTGGGCAGCCCATCACCACTCAACACTCTACCACTACCTGCAACGGGCTCAAGCCCTTTCCGCTACGCCTTACCGACTGGAAGCACCAGCATCCTGCCGGCTCAGGGGGCGTTGACATTCAGCAGGTCCGCACAGCGGACCCTACGGGGGAAAAGGATCAGGTCTTGATATGTGCCTTCAAGAGTCACGGATCAAGACCTGACCCCATTTCTTCGCTTTTTCCGGTTATACCTTGCTTGATTAGCTAAAACTCTCAATTTTCTCCTTACACAATTCTTCCGTTAATTCTTTCAGGTGGTTTACACGCTCGGCCAGCCAATCAAGCTGCTCTTTTGTAATCGTATAAATAGGTTTATACCGGGCATCCACATAGGCTTTCCGAAGCAATTTAAACCTTTCTTTTTCTTCTTCAGTAGCATGGGGAAATATGGCTAAGAACCTTGGCTCTATGCTCGATACTCTTTGACCTAATTTCTCTATATCGTGAGTACTTGGCTTGTAGCGAGTAAATACCAATAAGATTGTTCCATAAAGACGCTCAGTAACTTGATGAAGCAAAAAAGCGGAATTGTTTAAATGGCCTCTGTTTTTGGCATCCTCATGACCACACCAGAATTCTTCTGCGCTATTAAACCAATACTCAAAATCATCTTCCGCTAAGTTTTTTCTTTCTTTCAGTGTTATTTCAATTGGCTCCGCCAATTGGAACTTACCCGAATCATACAGAAGTATTCCTTCCCGCAGGATGTCAATATAGAAATACTGACTTTTCCTCAGCCGACGATTAAAAAACTGAATGTCTTCAGCAATCAGGCTGATTGGGGTACGGTGAATAATTTTGGCTAAGCGTTGAGCAAGTTGACTGTTTTGCTCGATTTTACTGGCTTGCCGGGGTGTTTCGGTAACAACCAAAAGATCGAAGTCACTTTGATAGCGATAGAGAAGCGTTTCCGGGTCAAGGTCTTCAACCCAGTCACCGCGGGCATAACTCCCAAATAAAATAAGCATATCGAGAGCAGTTTCTTCTCGAATAATCTCGATAGCCCTTTGTAATTCCTGCCGTTTTTGTTCAGGAAGGTGTGCAAGCGAGGTTTTCATTCTCTTATAATAATCCCTTCGTCTTTCCAATGCTTGGTTGAAGAATACAAGTTAGCCGCTGGACGTAGAACGTAGAACGGAGAGCTAACCAGCAACCTCCCTTGCCCCCCTGAAGGGGGAAAGGGGTCAGGTCTTGATATGTGCCTTCAAGAGTCACGGATCAAGACCTGACCCCGTTTCCGTTCCTCTACCCTATAACCGCTTTATACAAATGGATTCATGATGCATATCTTCAGAATAGAATTTGGTGCAGTCGGTATCCAATGCCGAAGCAATAATAAGACCGTCAAAATGTGAAAAACCGTAACGTTCCGATAAATCCAAGCTACGTCGTAGTGTTTCAATGGTTAAAGGCTGTATTGTAGTACACTCATTTGCTATACGGTCTACAACAATTCTCACCGACGAAATATCAAATCCTAGTTTCTTCCTCATTACATTGGCAGTTTCACTTAGCACTTGCACTGATATTACCGGTTTTTTTGCTAGTAGCGCTATGGCTGCCTTTTGTTTTAACTCATCTTGACTAAGACTATAAATAACGACATTGGTATCGATAAAACTATCGCTCATTTGCTTCTTCTCGGCTAAATTTAAAACCTGCTATATCTTTTTGATAGGGCTTAAAGAATTCCTTCAATTCATTTTGTTTCGCTATATCCATTTTATACGCCTTCACAAGTTTCGTTATAAGCTCCGTAGCTGAAATATGCTCAATTTTCGCCAATTCGTATAACTGTGAGGCCACATCATCACTGATTTGTACTTTTTGCACCATTTACTCCTGACATTCTCAGATTACTTAGAACGATTGCTGTGCTCCCTTCTCGTGAACCGCTTGAGTAGCGGACCCCATGCCAGGTGGTATGGGGAGGGCAGGCTAAACACCCGCCCTTACCCGATCATGTCTTTTTTTTCTGTTATGCTCAATTATTCCGCTCCGCAATACGTAATACATTCGCCATTTTGAATATTAGAGTTGTTCCCTTTGTAACATTCTTTAAAATCAGTATATTACGAGGACCATCTGGCGTCTAACCCTTTGTTTTCTGGTCAACGACCACCGTGTCGGCCTCATATTCCAATATAACCGATTGATTTTTAA
>JAIZWN010000181.1 GCA_020443945.1 Candidatus Thiosymbion ectosymbiont of Robbea hypermnestra
GATGGCAAAAGCCGAGGGCTCTGAGCCATGATTGGGCCGCTGGGCAGCCCATCACCACTCAACACTCTACCACTACCGTTTTGTGATCTGCGATGCGTGAATCCGCGGATTACGCAGATTCTCGCCGATGAAAAAATGCGGTAATCCGTGAAAATCGGCGTAATCCGCGGACAACCATGATGGTAAGGCAAGGTCTCTACGCCAAATCCCGGAAACCACAAATCTAAGACCCCACCCGACAGTCAGGCTGACGCCAGTACCCCATAGCTGGCAGTTGCGTAGCCGATGTCCTCGACCAGGACCATGAACGCGCGACAATTCACACCGTATTACGCACCCGAGCTAACCCAAAGGAATCAGGATCAATTGACCTCCTGACATGAAACGACAATCGAGAGGATCAATTCGCGCCCAGCCCCGTTATCATCTGTCCGAATAGACGATCGGGGGTTGTACGCTGTCACCGAAATCTTCCGAAACGAACCTTCAACAAGCGTCACCTGGTGAGGGATTCCGTGGTGCGCCCCCTATTTTTCCTCTCCGATTTCTCAATGCACTCCGCCTCACTTATGGGCAAGTGTCTTATCGATGAAGTTGTGCAAGACCGATGAGATCAGCATTTGATGGATGACGCCCTCTTGTTCGGCGATCCTCCGGATTTGAGCGCGATCATATTCCAGAAGTCGAATGCTGATTTGTTTCTCACCAAGCATTGAGCGAGCCTCTTCTTGTAGTTCGTGTTTGCGTTTTTCACTGATCCCGTCAGGTGAGAAACCTTCACCCTCGACCAACGCATGGAGTTCACGTTCATCGTCATCATAGAATTCCGTGATAACCGGAGGAAGTAAGTTATTTTGATTTTTCATGGCGTTTTAGCTATGAACTGTTTTGTATGTTTTCTGCTTGGAAAAAGGGTCTTCAGGAATTTCTCACCGTTCCTTATCAGAACCCCACAAGAGACAAACGTACCGCCTGATGTCCGTTGATACTCAGAGTTAGCCCAGATACCCCGTCCTTTGGCACGAGGTTGACATATCGGTAGCTTTGCGGGGGGTGAAATCCTGGCCATTCTGCACGAATCTCCCGAAGAGACAGGGTGTCTTTCGCTATCCATCTTGCCCCCACGTGAAGCCCCACAGCAGATGTCGCTCCCTTGAAATACTCGCGATAGGAATCCCAGGCAACGCCCGCGTTGTGGGCTACCCGCGGCCAAAGCGCCGAAGGACTATCGGTTTCCAATTCTCTTAGCTGAAACGCTCCTACCAACGCTTGAACTGGCCTTGATGCATAGAGGACCACGAGGCCGCCGACAGAAAATCGTGGTGGTCGCCTTCGTAACTCCACTGTCTTGGTCCCCGCCATGATCTGTTCAGCATACGATGGCCGTATGGATATCAGCATGACCTGTGGACAGACTGGTTCCGGGTTCATTGACACCCCCGTGCATAGATGTCTATAAAGCAGTCGCGGGGAATACGCAAAGGCGACTGAAGCTGGTTGCGCGCCATGCCGAAACAAACAAGCGTTTCCTGCACATCACCGAAAGGCATAGGACTGTTGAGTTGCTCCGTGTCCGAAAAGACCAATGCCATAATTTGGGTGCGTATGTCACGCTTTGCCAGCTCGAACACATTCTCCCATTCGTAAACCCCGAGGCGCTGAAATCGCCGAAAAAGCGTTTTTGGTAAATCCACGATCACTTCATCCAGATATGAAACGGCCCGGATCGCCATTGTACCTGGTTTGTTTTTGGCCTGTTTCACGTACCAGAGTATACGACCAGGGGCGCTAATACGACCGGGTCGATTGGCGCGATAGTAAGCATTTTCACCTCGAAACATCAGCTCCGGCCTTCCGGTAAAAAGTTCGCTCGATGCAAGCTGCTCATCGAACAGCGCCGCAGCCCAGACGGAGTCGATCGGTACAATGTAAGTGGGTACATCCAAATCAGTGAATTTCACCGGTCGCAACGAACGTTCCGCGGCCAACAATGCAGCCATATCTTGACGCTCGTGCGCCTGTTCCAGCAAGGATGCGAGCTCGCCGACTATGGTTTCCCCCTCCACGTCGAAGCCGGTCAGTCCCTTTAAGTGCTCGGCTATATCCACGATCGGGGCAATTATCGGAAGGCTAACCTTGAGCCTTGTATTCCCGACTGGCCGAAATCCGGCCGCTGTTGACGACATCACGACTGCGTCTGATGCATACAGATCTGCAAGTCGACAAAAGACGCGATTGCTGACTCTGGCCCTTTCGACGGCGATATCGAGCAGCTCTCTCGCCAAGGTTGGGGCGAGACGGCCACCAGCGACTCTCGCGATCTCGATCACCAGTTCATCAGCAATCGTTTTGGATAGCCCCAGCAGCGCGACCGGGGCATTTTCGGTATCACTGACTACGAAGAGCTGGTTGTCCTTCGGGTTCGCAAAGAACCTCCTGAGAATGGCCAGAAGCCGGCTGCGGCGCTCACCTGCTGGATTATTCAGAAAGGTATCCGTCAACCCCTCCATATCTCCAGATACCCTTGCACCGGAGTACAAATGTGATCCCGCCAATCTGGTGGGCTGATAATCCCTTGCCTGGGTAAGCGCATCGACTTGAATAATCAGTTCACTCGGTCGGAGCGGTGACAGCCCGGAAACCCCATAGATTTCAGCAGATTTTTCCAGGAGGCCGCCATCGCGTGTGACGAAATGATCTGCATCTCCGACTACAGCCCAAGCAAGTTGGCGACGGTCCGACTGTTGTGACGTGCTTTTTGCCGAACCCAGCACGCCATCAAGCCTCTTGACCAACTTTCTGGTGGCCGTATCATCACCATTTAGCATACGGTAGTGAGTTACCC
The DNA here is from genome assembly GCA_020443945.1 of Candidatus Thiosymbion ectosymbiont of Robbea hypermnestra. GTDB lineage: Bacteria > Pseudomonadota > Gammaproteobacteria > Chromatiales > Chromatiaceae > Thiosymbion > Thiosymbion ectosymbiont_B. Next base: position 2,846 of record JAIZWN010000181.1, read on the forward strand.
TGGCACGGAGTCGATTACGTTCGTTTGCGTCAGAATGGCGCTCGATCTCATTCAGCAGTTCGGGCGTTACACACAATTCCACCTGAGGCTGTAGCCAATCAGCCAATAACCCACAGGATTCTGATTCCTCTTGCCGATCTTGACCTTCGAGGTCGAAAAAGACGTTGGCATCCAATGCCAGCACCAACACATCTTCTAGTCTTTCAGGATCGGTGATATTCAGCAAATCGGAGTGACCGTGGTCAAGCCACCAGAAAACAAGTTCCTTACCATTGCGACCGCGCCCCGGTCTTTCTCTGTGCGCCACAAAGCCTAGCTTGGGCCAAAGATTCATTACATCGTAGTCGCGACGACACCACAATCCGATCCCACGGCTGTTGGTGCGGAGCTGTCTAAGCGAGGCGACGAGTTGATCAGCGATTCCCTGACCACGCACAGATTTATCAACGCACAGGTGAGTAATGGCTACTTGGTTCCGTGTTGTGACATCCCGAAACAATACATAACCAAGACGGTAGTCCTATTATTCATAGGATTCTATCTGGCTTTTACACGCTAGTGTACGCATCTTGATTGGTTGACAAAGAGG
>JAIZWN010000182.1 GCA_020443945.1 Candidatus Thiosymbion ectosymbiont of Robbea hypermnestra
ACCCCGAAATCCGCGGTTTTGCATGTCTTTACAAGCTGTTACGTGAGTGGGGCGAAGGTTTTACCGGACAGTAGTGACGTGAACAGATACTTTGTTTAACCGCAAAGGCGCAGATGTCCGACTTGTTTTTGAACTGTTCCGTAAGAGCGGTCTTCCGCGGTGCTCAGCGGCCGTATTTGCGGCGGAATTTATCGACGCGCCCGGCGGTGTCCACGATCTTCTGCTTGCCGGTGTAGAAGGGGTGGCAAGCGGAGCAGACTTCGATATGGATGTCTTTCCCGAGGGTGGAACGGGTGGTGAACTCGCTGCCGCAGCTGCACATGACCTTGATATCGCTGTACTTTGGATGGATTCCCTCTTTCATGGCGTTTCCCCTCATCCCCTGCTTTATGACCTGACGCGACTTCGATGCAAGCGCGGAAGGATAGCCTTCCCGTTGCCCGATTGCAATTGTCCCGACCGGAGTCAGTGGTCAGGCCCTGGTTACGGTGGTGCAGGATGGCCACCTCGCTGCCCACCCGCAATCCCAGGCCCAGGAGGCGGCGCGTCAGCTGTTGCCCACCCGGGATCTCGGCGATGCGGGCGGTGGTTCCGGTGGGTAGCTCGAAGAGGGACATAGGATTTCGAATGGACGCTCGGGACGCGAATCGGGACGATACGAGGGAGAAACTTACCAGCGCAAGTTTAACCGATATTCCTCCGCCTCATCATCAAATGGTAACCTTGAATCTTTCCAGGTGACCTGGACCCCATTGATGATCCGTGTGGAACGCCCCACTTCGATGGAATATCCGATGCGGCTGGGTCCGGCGGAAGTCGAGTAACTCGCGTAGGATGCGGTGAGTGAAACGAACCGCATCAGTGAACCGATACGCAGTCGATGCGGTTCGCTTCGCT
>JAIZWN010000183.1 GCA_020443945.1 Candidatus Thiosymbion ectosymbiont of Robbea hypermnestra
ACAAGGTCGGTAGACGAGGGTTTCAGGGTCGGGGAACCAGGTCACCATCCTACTGGATTTTCTACTGGTGAGGAACGCGTCATGAACGTTGCCGGAATGGATGTCAGCGCCAAAACGGTCACCGTGGTGATTCGCCGTCAGGAGCGGGCGGGGAAGCCCCGTGCGTTCACGAATACCCACCCAGGTCATGCCGCCCTGGTCAAGGCGCTGCAAACAGCCGCGGTCACGCACGTCTGTCTGG
>JAIZWN010000184.1 GCA_020443945.1 Candidatus Thiosymbion ectosymbiont of Robbea hypermnestra
CGTTCCTCACCAGTAGAAAATCCAGTAGGATGGTGACCTGGTTCCCCGACCCTGAAACCCTCGTCTACCGACCTTGTACGTTCTACGGTCCTTACCCTTGGGTGTTTCATCTGGCTCCCACGTCCGGCATGGGAATAAACCTTGTTCCACCGGAGGAAGAATCCGGGGTACTAGCATCACGAGATATTTGTCGCCGGAGCGGTCCAACTGCATTTTCCGATTTTTTAATCAATCACTATTTCGAGGTGTCCCCCAACCCAATTCAAATCATGTGCATACCTTTCTCACGTACTCCGCGAGTTTTTTTTCCATTTTGTGTTGCAAGAACGTTTTGTCTTTCGTCCCGTCGCGATCTGCGTGCGCAGCTTCTGACATGACCGCAATGCGCTTAGAAACATCATTATCCGGATCAAATCGGGGAACGTTCATATGCTCAAAAATGGTTGTGCCAATCTGCTTACCAAGAAGAAACCCTCCAAGCCAAGTGCGCACGGGAAGAGAATTGAGGAACCCACAGAGATAATATGCTTCGATGGCAGTATCGAATGAGGTAAAGTACAGCTTATGGTCGGGAACAATGAGCTTATTGGGTACTATCGAGTGTTTATCTTCAGACACAACTGCAGCGCGAAATGACCCCGGTGCTTGCTGTTCCATCCAGACAACTTTGTAGGTACTAAAAGAGTAGTCTCCGACGCAATAGACAACATAGAAGGGTAAGTGCCTCTGATAACGCTTGTAAGAGGAACGATTATTCAGAATGCTTTCATAGTTCTTGAAATAGGAGTAAGCAAGGGGATAATTATCCGCGAAATCTTCTTCCGATTCCACGTTCTCGTAATGTCTGTTGGGAATAATCTGATACCAACCATCGGTATTCGAGCAGTAGCGTCCAAGATCACGTCCGCGTATAAGTGGAAACAGGAGATCAGCTTCAATCCATGCGCCTGCGACAGGATCAATTGTACGAGCGCGGGGTAATTCCTCTACTGTTAGAGTTCGGATGAGGGCGCGATTCGTTTCGGAGGAATACCGCAGCACCTTCACCCAGTAAACGCGTGCGCAATCCGAAATGGTTCCCCGGTGCGATGCATTTAAATACTGACTATTCCCTCTAAGAAATGCCGATTGTCTGAAGTGTGCGATGTCTCCGGTGAAAAAAGGAGTCCCCCATTCGCCGATGGGACAAGCCACCCCTTCCTCAATCTCGCACGTTTCGTAAACTTCGGAAAGTGGTGTGGAAGGAGCGAAGCGGGCCTTTCCCCGCTGAGGTTTCCAGATCTTGCAGGCTGTCTTTTGAAACTGTGTGTTGCGTGAAGGGCGTATCTTTTCAGCAATATAAACAGCAGTTTCGTTCGTTGCATCAGGGAAGGGTTGTAGGTTGGTCATATCTTCGATCAGCTTCACTTTGAGGCCGGTATCTCCGGGTAAGCTGCCGAGCCTGAAGCCACGTGCGGAGCCGCTTTTAAATACCGTCCAAGTGATAAGAAAGGCAATTAGTCCACCCTCCCGGAGCCAGTTATCCGCTGCACTGAAAATAATTACTGTGGAAATGTCGCTTTCAATACCACCAGAATATCCTCGACCGGACACGAGGCCATAGTAGTTACAGAAATTTTTAACGCGATTACGATATGTTTTTGGTAACCTACTCCATCGTACCCAAGGTGGATTTCCAATAATCAAATCAAATGGCGAAAAGCCCCCAGGATTAAAATTGTTTTTAATAATTCGGCACCAAATTTTATCCCAATCGTAGGACTCCAAAGATTCGATGACAGTATAAAAATGGCGCAACCTCTCGACGACCTTGTCAGAAAGATGAGGAGCAACTTGCTTGTTCCGTCGGATTGTGCGTAAGAATCCGTCGAACGGTTGCTCTCGTAGGATAGCTTCTTCGCATGCCAGAAGAACATGCCCAATAACCTGTGAATGCACAAGCTCCCATGGGATTTCAAGTACAAAATCTTCGACTTCGGTATCAAGGTAATATTCAAGGTACCTGGAACCATCTTTGTCTTGTTTTTCAACGGGAACATTAATGGAATCGGCTAGATACACGGGTAATTCGATATCTTGGCCGAGATCGAAGGCAAGATCATAGATGGAAAGAATATAGTTGGCGCGGGCGGAGATTACAGCAAGAGGGTTGAGATCGAGACCCTTAATATTAGCTAGGATTGTTTCCAGGGTTTCAAGCGCTGAAAGTCCTTCGGAAAAACATGTTTCCTTTAACCGGATAATGGCTTCGACAAGGAAAGTTCCGGAGCCGCAAGCAGGATCAAGAACTTTCGTATGCAAGTCTCCTTGGTATCCTGCTTGGTTAAGCAGGTGTTGTGCCAACCAGTCGGGCGTGTAATATTCACCGAGATCATGCCGAATTTGTTCATCTACAAGCGACGAATAAAACTCCTTCAGTAAGTCTTGTTTTGCTTCCGGCAAGAGGATTGCGCTCGCTGGTTCAAATTGGAGGAATTCACGAGCAATCCCCTTTATGGCCGAGGCCAAAGGGCGTGATCGTTCATTCATATACCAACTGAAGAAGTCACCTTCGAGAAAATTGCTGATGCGATATCTCCGATAGTAGTCCCCATTTTCTATGCGAGTCATCACGGAATAAAGGTCTTCGATTGTGACGGCTGCCATGATTTCTTCACATACGGAAAATGTGTTGTGTGTCGAGATTGAGAGTAACTCCGAAGTGACAATCTTGACCACCAGGCTATAATAGCTGTGCATTGCAAAAAGGATATGTGAAGCATCCTTGGTTGCTATACCATTATCCGCTGCCCATTGCTTAAGAGAGGGAAGTTGATCAAGGCCGTACATGGAAACCTGTTCAAACAATCTCTTCCATTCCCTGAATAGCATGTTTGTCCTGTGTCGTGGTTTCGAGAGGTGGGAGCACATCACCCGGATGAGTTCTTGGGCCACCCCCGATTCCTTGCCGAAAGCTGAACTGAGAAGTTTCGCCGTTAAAGGCTTGCGTTGGAGTGATCGGAAAGCATGTACGAGAAAGAGCAATGTGCTTTCCGTAATTGGCAAGGGATGCGACCACTGCCAAACTCGTGAATTAGAACGGCAGTACGCAAGGATAGTTCCATCACAGACATAACCGAACCATTGCCCACAAGCTACGGTATCTTTTTTATGACCTCCGGTAATGCGGTCGAGGTATCCCTCGATTTGTTGCTTTGCCCCCTGTAAATCCTTAACAGACGACAGAACTTTCGGGGCCTTGTAGTCATAGACGATGTGACCAAATACACCATCCGGACGATCGGCATCGACCTGAGAGAGGCCCATGCTTTTCAGCGTTTCATTTACATGGGGATTGAAATCGATTCCGAATTCGGCAAGGCACTCCTTTAATATCTGATTAAACTCCCCTTCGAGCTTCGATTCGGAACGGGCTGTCCTTGCAATGTCTTCGATTCTTTTAATGTATTTTGATAGCGGCATTGGTTGAATTTGCCTTTTTTGTGTGTGATCAAGTTCGCTATCCTGCATGGGCACCCTGAATTTTTCAAGGTGCCCATTGTCACGCTTCCCCACCCGATGACTTACTCAGTTTCCCCAGCTTTTGTTCTAGTGTCCGGCGTTGCTGTTGGGTGTTGACGTTGAAGAAGGTGTCGGTGCGGTCGGAGAAGTCGACGATGACCAATCGATGCTGGGCGTACCAGGTGTCGATTTTGCGGCCGCCGGCCTCCAGGTAGGCCAGCAGGTCCGTCAACAGGTCCCGCCGCAGGAGGGCGAATACCGGCTGCATTCGGGCGCCGTCGTGGGCCACGCCGATCTCGGCCCGCTGGGCGTGCAGGGCGCCGTACAGGGTCTCGGCGAGGTCGGCGGGGAACAGCGGCGAGTCGCAGGGGACGGTGAGGAGGTAGTCGGTCCGCGCGGCCTTCAGGGCGCTCGCCATGCCGACGAGGGGGCCGTAGAAATCGCCCAGGATGTCCGGTATCACGGGGTGGCCGAAGCGCCGGTAGTCGTCCAGGTTGCGGTTGGCGTTGATCAGGAGGGGGCCGACCTGGGGGCGCAGGGCCCGGAGGATGTGGTCGATCATGGGGCGGCCGGCGACCGGCACCAGGCCCTTGTCCTGGCCTCCCATGCGTCGCGCCTGGCCGCCGGCGAGGATGACGCCGGTGATGTCCGATTTGGGTGGAGCCGGTGCGGCCGTTTCCCCGCCGGGGCGTTCGGAAGGGGCCCCGGACATGGGGTGTTCGACCGGGTCGCCGGACTGGGCCGGGGCGAGCTTGTGTTCGGCGTCCCGACGGTAGAGGAAGGGCCGGACGATGGTGTATTTGCAGGGTCCGGTCTTGCACAGGTGCCGGTGTTCGTCGCCCAGCGCGGCGCCGGCCTGGGGCTCGTGGCTGGTGACCAAGGTGCTGATTCCTTCGGAGCGGAGGCGTCGGATCAGGGTGAAGGCCTGTTCCCGGGATTCGTGATCCAGGTTGGCCAGGGGTTCGTCCAGTAACAGCAACCTGGGCGAGAGTACCCGGGCCCGGGTGAGTCCTACCCGTTGTTTTTCGCCGCCGGACAGGCGCCGCGCGTTGCGCGCGGCGAGATGGCTCAATCCCGCCCATGCCAGGGCCTCTTGCACCTTGGCCTGGACCCGTGCCGGAGGCAGGTCGGCGCGCCGCAGGCCATAGGCGATGTTGTCGGTCACGCTACGGTCGAACATGTAGGGATGTTGGTGTACATAGATGACATCGCGTTGCAGCAGGGGTCTGGCCGCCGGCCATCCGGTGGTGCGGCCCCGGTAGGTGACCTCCGCCCGGTCGGGGGGCTCGAGCCCCGCCAGGATCTTGAGCAGCATACTCTTGCCGGCGCCGTTGCGGCCGGTCAGCACGATGCCGGCCCCCGTCGGGATGTCGAATTCCGGGATCTCGAGCAGACGACGGCCCCCTATGCTCTTGCGCAGGTTGGAGAGGCGCAGCAGGGAGGTCACGGCGCGAGGGTGCCCCTGCCCTGCAGGAGGCTGAGGGCGAAGTTCAGGATCAGGGCCAGCGACAGCAGGACCAGGCCCAAGGCGATGCCTTGGGCGAACTCGCCCTTGCTGGTTTCCAGGGCGATGGCGGTGGGGATGTTGCGGGTGTAGTGGAGGATGTTGCCGCCGACCATCATGGAGCTGCCGACCTCGGCGATGATGCGTCCGAAGGCGGCGACGACCGCCGCGATCAGCCCGAAACGGACCTCGTACATGAGGGTGAGCATGGCCCGCGGGGGCCGGGCGCCGAGGGTGATGGCCGTCTCCCAGGCGCGGCGGTCCGCGGCCTGGAGCGCGGCGTGGCTCATGGCGATCAAGAGCGGCAGGCAGAGGATGATTTGCCCCAGGATCATGGCGGTCTGGGTGAACAGGAGCTTGAGGTCGCCCAGGGGTCCGCTACGCGACAGCAGCATGTAGACGGTCAGGCCGACTACCACGGCGGGCAGGGCCATCAGGGTGTTGCAGGCGGAGATCAGCAGGCGACGGCCGGGGAAGCGCAGGTGGGCGAGCAGGAAGGCCACCACCAGGGCCAGGGGCGCCGCGATCAGGATGGCCCGCAGGGAGACGCTGAAGGAGATGGCGACGATGGTCCAGAGCGCGCGGTCGCCGGTCAGCAGCAGGGTCAGGGCCTGGCGGTTGGCCTCGGCGAGCTCCTGCATGGTCAGGGGGCCTGGGTGGCCATGGGGATAAATAGGGGCTGGCCGTGGCGCTTGAAATCACGAATGATGCCCTGGCCTTGCTCCGAGGTGATCCACTCGATCAGCCGCCGGGCGCCCGTATGTTCCACATCGGGATGGCGCTCCGGATTGGTGGCGATGATCCCGTAGGGGTTGAACAGGCGGGCGTCGCCCTGGGCCAGGATCTCCAGCGGGCCGCGGTCGCGGTAGGCGAGCCAGGTGCCGCGATCGGTCAGGGTGTAGGCGTCGAGCTCCCCGGCCATCAGCAGGACCCGCCCCATGCCCTGACCGGCCTCCCGATACCAGCGCCCGCCGGGGACTATCCCCGCCTCCCGCCAGAGCGCCCGCTCCCGCTTGTGGGTGCCCGATTCGTCGCCGCGGGAGACAAAGGAGTCCATCTTGGCTGCGATACGGGTCAGGGCCGCGACCGCGTCTTCCAGGCCGCGGATACCGGCCGGGTCGTCCGGGGGGCCGACGATGACGAAATCGTTGTACATCACATCGCGGCGGTTCACGCCATAGCCGTCGGCGACGAGCTGGTCCTCGTCCGCCCGAGCATGGACCAGGACGACATCCACATCGCCCTCCCGGGCCAGGCGCAGGGCCTTGCCGGTGCCCACCGCGATGACATGGACCCGGTAGCCCGAGTCCTGCTCGAACGGGGGCAGGAGGACCGCCAACAGCCCCGAGTTCTCGGTGCTGGTGGTGGTGGCGAGGCGAATGACGGGCGGGGCGCCGAAAGCGGACGGACCCAGCAGCAATCCGACGATCAGTACCACCAGCCGGGTCGAGTTCACAAGAATCTCCTTATCTGCTCCATCTTCTCCGTCCGCGGATTATGCGGATTACGCAAATTCTCGCAGATTAAACACGAAACAATCTGTAAGAATCGGCGTAATCCGCGGACAGAAAAGGGAATGTGATCTGTGTTTATCCGTGGTTCTTCGGTGCGGTTGGTCACGCCTCGTGGTCTTAAGGCAAAGCCTCGCTAGACCTCGGCGCCCGATGGCGGCGGCTGGTCGAAAAGGATCCTGCGCGCGCCATTGTAAACCAGGAAATGCCGGCCCTTGGCCCGCGCGATGACGATGACCCCCAGCTTCCGGGCAAGCTCCAGGCCCATGTGGGTGACGCCGGAGCGGGACAAGAGCACCGGAATCCCCATCCCCACGACCTTCATGACGATCTCCGAGGTCAGACGACCCGTGGTGTAAAAGAGCTTATCCCCACCCGTCGTCCGGTCCAGCCACATGTAGCCGGCGATGGCGTCCGCCGCGTTGTGACGCCCCACGTCCTCCACGAACCACAGGACCTCCGTGCCCCGACACAGGGCGCAACCGTGCACGGCGCCGGCCTTCCGGTAGACCTCGTTATGGCGGCGGATACTCTCCAATAACCCATAGAGCAGGGATTGCCGGACCTTTACCTCGGGCAGCCGGATACTCCGGAGATGCTCCAGGGCGTTGCCGAACACCGTGCCCTGACCGCAGCCCGTGGTAACCGTGCGTCGCCTCAGCTTCTCGTCCCAGCCCTCTACGCCGTTTTGGGTGGTGACCTGGGCCGCCTCGGCCTCCCAATCCACCTGCACCGAGCGGATCTCCTCGAGGGCCCGGATGAAGCCCTGGGTACGCAGATATCCGAGCACCAGGGCCTCGGGGTGGGCGCCCAGCGTCATCAGGGTCACGATCTCCCGCTTGTCCACGTACAGGGTGAGAGGGAACTCCCCGGCGACCCGGAGCTCCCGCGACTCCCCGCGCTCGTCCACGGCGGTGACCGGGTGCGTGGGTATCAACCCGGCCTGGGTCATCTGCGGGCGATAGGGGGACATGGTCTCGGGCACCTCGGCCTCCGATGCCACTCATGGAGCGCGGAAAAGGACGAGCGGCAAACAGGACCGCCGAATGCCCGATCGGATGTTGCTCGACATGACGGCGTTGACGGTATCTTGTATGTTCCGTTTCCAGGGAAAGGCTAAACATGGAGTATAAAGGGCCTTGATTGAGAACGCCCCCCAGGCCGCCGGGCTTGTATGGCCTGAGTTTTCAGACAGCCTCCGAGGCATTGTTCAATCTGCGCCAGAGGGCTATTGGTATGGACACGGATTCGCACGCTACGCCTGCATCGCCGCGGGCATTCCCGGTCTCGGCAGTGGTGGATTTCCGCACGGATCGGGATCGACGCTGGGGGACCGGCCACTGGGAGGTGGTCGCTGTGGTCGCGGGCGGGCATGTGGCGGGCGGCGACCAGGGGGTGCGCGGCGCCTCGATTCGTGCCGATGCAGACGACCGGCGGACCCTGTGGACCGGGCTCGCGGTGACGCTCCACCGGGACGACGCGGAAAGCTATTACCATAACCTCATGGCTGAACACCCCAGCCTGTTCGTGGTTGCCCGGGACGAGGACGACGGGCCCTTGGAGCCTTACCTGGTCACCGCGAGCTATGGCGAGGCGTCCTCCTATATGGAGACGGACGAGTCCGTGTTTTCCCTCCCGATGCCGCCGGAGGTCTATCGTTGGGTGGAGGGGTTCGTGCTGGAGCATTATGTGCCCGAGGAGAGAAGGAAACGCCGGCGCGAGGACTGGACGCAAGGGTGCGCGCAATGACCATGTCCGACGACGAAACGCCGGTTCCCCCGGCGTCGGGTCCCGATGTCGCTGAGGGCTCCGGCGCCCGCCGGTCCGAACGCCGGCCGGCGATACCTGGGAATGCGGAGGACGACCCGCCGCCGGACCCGGCTGTCGAGAATCGGGGGATCGCGCCGGATGCGCGGTCCGATGCCCCGGCCTTGACCGATGCCGACATGCCGCCCATCGAGTCCCTGGACGAGGACTCCGACTATTCGCCCTTCCTATCGCCCAAGGTAAGCCAGGGGCTGCGACGCCAGGCCCTGCGCAGGCTGTTCGGACTGCCCCGATTCCAGGGCAGTGACGGGCTGAACGATTATGACGAGGACTACCGCCGATTTACCGCGCTGGGCGATGTGATTACCCACGAGATGCGCCGCCGGTCGGCGCCGGAGCCGGAGCCGGAGCCGGAGGGTGCCGATCCGGCAGCGGATCGGGAAGGGAAGGAGCCGCCGCTGGATCGAAAGGAAAACCGGACGTCGCCGAAGACCGCCGCGATGCCGCCGGATCGGGAGGAGAACAAGCCGCCGCCGGGAGCCACCACAACACCCCCGACCGCGGATCCAGCCGCGCCGGAGACCACGGACGCCAAAGACACCGAGGCCTAGTACCCCATTTCACCTTATTTTTCGCTCTCAGCGCGGCGAGAAGTGGCCAGCCGCGAGGCGCGTGAGCGCAGG
>JAIZWN010000185.1 GCA_020443945.1 Candidatus Thiosymbion ectosymbiont of Robbea hypermnestra
CGTTCCTCACCAGTAGAAAATCCAGTAGGATGGTGACCTGGTTCCCCGACCCTGAAACCCTCGTCTACCGACCTTGTGTATGCAGGCTCCAGAGCATGGCTCCAGGCCTCGGATACTCTCCGGTATGGACGAAGAGGGCGGGGAGCCGCTCTACGCGCAGGCTCGTGGCCTCAGGATGGGACGGCTTCCCCAGGTCTTTCCATCAGGTCCTTTTATAACCTTTCTTGGTGTTT
>JAIZWN010000186.1 GCA_020443945.1 Candidatus Thiosymbion ectosymbiont of Robbea hypermnestra
GCGACTGAGCCGACGGTACCTGCGGCTCACACCCATCCCTGGCGCCTAGGTTCCGGCACTCCCTGCCGGAATGACGGGGTAGGGGTCGGCAGACTTCATCACTTAAAATTTAGCCACTACCGCGCTACGCTTTCCTGCCCTACGCGGGCTTATCCTACCAGCCTATCGGTCCGCACAGCGGACCCTACAAATCTTGCCCTTTGGATTCCAGCCGGCCAAGCCGGGTAGGATGGGCAAAGCCAGCGCCCGGCAGGCTGGTTTGGCGTTCTATTCATGCCACGGGGTTCGCGAACCGCGGTGGTCTGTTTGAACGCACCAAGCGAAGCGTGCCCATCGCATCCGGCTACAGATCTTAACGGCGACTATGGTTGTCTTCCTCATGCCCCTCTCGCCGGCTGCCGAGCTGCTTCAGCACGGCCTGTTTTTCGGCGGTGCCGAGGCTGGTCCAGCGGGCGATTTCGTCGAGGGTCCGCCGACAGCCCCGGCAGAGGCCAGTCGGCGGATCCAGCTTGCAGATGCCGATGCAGGGGGAGGGGGGCTCGCCGGGGCCGCCATTCACGCCAGGTAAACCCGTTCCAGGGAGCCGCGGGAGCGGTTGCCTTTGGTGTCTTCGGCCTCGAGGTAGTAGCTCACTTCGCCGGCGCCGATCGGTAGCTCGGCGGTGAAGAAGTGGGCGCTGATCCGGGGGTTGGTTTGTGAGGGGTAGGGGCCCTGGTCGGTCATGGGGATGGTTTGTTCGCCCTTGGCGGTGCGCAGCACCAGGGTTGCCCGCGCAAGTCCCGATAGGTCGGAGATGAAGCTGTGCACGATGCCTTGGCGCGGGGCGTCTTCCAGGCAGCCTTGGCCCCATTGTTTGCCGCCGGGATTTTCGGGGATGATCCAGGGCGGGAAGATGGTGGGTCCGGTGTTGTCCTTGCCGGTGGCGAGGAGTCGGTCGAGGTCGCCCCCGATGAGGGCATGGGCGGCGTTGGCGGCGTTGGTTACCTGGCCGTCCCATTGGGTCTGGCCGGTCCAGTACCAGTAGCAGCTGGTTTCCGCCGTCAACATCAGGCGGGTGGCCTGGTCGAGCTTTGCCGGGTCGGCCGCTGTATCTTGCAGGGTGTGGATGGTGTTGTGGAGCGCGGTCAATACGGCCCAGGAGTTGAGGTCCGGGGAGTAGGGTTCGTTGTAACGGCTGAACCATTTCATGAATTGGGGGTCGCCGTTGTCCGCGCCGCTCCAGGAGCCGGATTCGAGGTGGGCGGTATGGTCAGGATCGGGTGGAAACAGGGTGAGGTAGTCCTGGATGGTGATGAGGTCGAAGCGTGGGTCGCGCCGGATCCAGTCCACCAGGGCCCCGGTGTTGTACTTGTAGTAGCTTTCCGCGCCGCCGCCGTGGTTGTCTCCATCGGAGTGCAGGACGAAGAAGGGGGGATGGGCGGGGTCGTAGGTCCCGGTGGCCTGGATCCGGTCGTAGACCTGCCCCAGCACGTCCGGGTATTGCAGGGCGCCGAATCCGCCGCGGGCGTCTTCGTTGCCGATGTAGCGTTCGGCGGGCACGGCGATGATTTTGTGGCTTTGCCCCTCGGGGTCCTGGTAGCGCACGTATTCGGGCCGCAGGAGGCTGGGGGCGATCTGGGAGCCGGCCCAGATGTTGTGTAGCTGGAGCCAGTCGCGCGCCGGGGGGTTGCGCTGGTCCGCCGGGTTGGGGGGCAGCATGCCCTCGTTGATGCCGGCGTAGGGGTATTCCCGGCAGGTGCGGAAGCGGTGGATGGAGTCGTAGATGACGGCCTGGATGCCGGCCTGGTTCAGGGCCGGAATCATGCGCACGTGGAAGGCGGTTTCCGGTGGGAACAGCACCTGGGAGGCTTCGACCCCGAAGGATTCGCGCACGATTTCCCGGTGGCGGGCGATCTGCTCGACGATGTTGCGCGCCGGGGTGAGCGCCATAAGGGGGTGGAAGAAACCGAAGGCGGTGAAGTCTACCCGCGGGTTGCCCAGGCCGGTCTGCGCGGTGGCGATGGCGCGCAGCTGCCGGGTCCAGTCCTGGAAGCGACCGCCGCACAGGCCCTCGCGGGCGCAACGGTGGAGCTGCTCGATGAGGCTGCCGCTCCAGCTGGTGGACAGGCCCGCATGGGGCAGCCCGCCGTCGATGTATTGGCGCACCGCCGCCGGAATGAATTCGGTGTAGGGACCGCCGCGGGAGCCGAAGATTTCTTCCTTCTCGCCGTCCCAATAGTCGGGGTCGGTCGCCTGGTAGTAGGGCTGGTGCATGTGCTTGTGGATGCCGAAGTAGACCTTCGGCTCCGCGCTGAAGGCGCCCGGCTTCAGGGTCGCCCTGGGCACCGGCTTGGGCCTGACCGGCGCGACGACCGTCGACTCGCCCGCCGTTGCGTCCGATCGCACCCGGAGCCGGCGATGTTCCTTGATCCAGTCATCGCCCCCGGCCAGCCGGAGGTCCGCCTGGCGGCAGCCTTCCACCTGCACCGAGACCTCTCCGGGACCCACGAGCCCCGCGGGCACGGAGGCGGTGTAGGTAATCCGACCGTCCACGTCCGGGTCGAATGCCGCGATCATGGTTCCCTTGACCAGATGTTGCCGACCCTGGGCGTACAGGATGACCTGCGGGAAGGGGACCCGCCCGTCGGCCAGGATGTCGATCGCGAAGGGGGCGTTTTTGCCGGAGGGGTCGCAGTCCACGGATTCCGGCAGCTCGATACGGACGAAGCGGGAGAAGGTGTCACTCATATCGGTTTCCATAGGGTAAATCGCTATCTCTCAGCGGTGATCTTCCGATTCTTCCTGCTGGATCCCGGTGATGAGCCAATCGCCCGCGCTGCTCTCCCAGGCGTGCTGCACATGCCAGATCTCCTGGAAGGGATCGGCGGCGGCGTCCCGTTCCTCGCGGATCAACCCGGAGAAGAGGATACTCGCCACCACCTGGTCGCCGTCGCGCTGTACGGCGAGGAGCTCGGCCTCCAGGGTCACGACCTCGGTGTACTGAGCGCCTTCTCCCAGACGCTTGCGCTCGCGCTCCAGCTCGGTGAAGAGCTCGGGGGTGACATAGTCGCGGATCTCCCGGAAATCGGCCTGGTCCCAGGCCCTTTGGAGCCCGATGAAGTGGGTCTTGGCCCCGTCCAGGAATCCCGCGCCGTCGAACCAGTCCGGGGCCTCGTCGTCGGCGCCGGCATCCATCACGGGCGAGCCGCCGAGGCTCGGGGGCAGCCGGTCGAGGAGCGATCCACCCTCCCTGGCGGCCGGTCCGCCATAGGCGCCGCCGGTCCCCGCTCCCGCTCCGGCGACTGCGGGCCTGTTCCGACGCATGGCCTTGAACAGCATCAGGCCACCGAAGGCCAGGGCCACGACCAGGAGTATGTCCATGATCTGCAGGCCCTGGAAGGCGTCGCCGAAGAAGAGGGAGGCCAGCAAGCCGCCGGCGGCCAGTCCGGCCAGGGGGCCGAGCCAACGGCTTGCCCCGCTGGCGCGGCCGGTGGCCCCAGCCGCCTGGGAGCGGTTGGGCGTGGCCTGTCGGGTCTGGCGTGGCGGGGTGCGCGGCATACTTCTATATTGCTTACCCAGGCGCATGCCACCGCCGAATCGCTTGGCCTCGGTGGTGTCCGGCAGGGTAATCAGGGTGGCGGCGAACAGGGCGAGTGCGAATGCGAGCAGGGTCTTCATAATAGTTCTCGACTCGAATGGTGGCTTGATAGGGAAAGATTGCGGATCGGAACGGCGCTCGATCCAATCTTAAGGAATTTTAAACCAGGATGCGGCGCATGGGGTCAGGAGGCGTTCTCGATTCAGGGCGAGCGCGTATAAACTCCTATCCAAACACGACCTGAGCGCGATAGTCGTCATCCCAAGCGGCTTGGCGTCGC
>JAIZWN010000187.1 GCA_020443945.1 Candidatus Thiosymbion ectosymbiont of Robbea hypermnestra
GCGACTGAGCCGACGGTACCTGCGGCTCACACCCATCCCTGGCGCCTAGGTTCCGGCACTCCCTGCCGGAATGACGGCTTAACTTAATGGCATTGGGTTGGGTAGAGGCGCGGGCATGAGGAGTGGGTTTTGGCACGGTTTTTCTCGCGCCGAAACCCATCACCTACCGTGCTTTGAACCACGGATGTACACGGATAAACACAGATCACAATCCGCGTTTATCTGTGTTTATCCGTGGTTCAAAGAATTTGCGATTCCCATCCTACCGTGCTGACACCCGGGAATCATTTTTTGCCGCAAATGAACGCTAATGAACGCAAATCGTTTTTAAATCCGCAGATTGCGCAGATTGCGCAGATTTTCGCAGATAAGGAAAATGAAAAACGCAATAATCTGTGAGAATCTGCGTAATCTGCGGATAGAAAAAATCATATGGGTTTTTGCGAGTGATTTGTGTTTGCTTCGAGAAACGAGCGGATATGCGTTATGACGGCTTGCGGGTCTTCTTCCGCGGGGAAATGACCGCACTCGGGGAATTCCTGGGCGATGTGGTTTTTGAGTTCGCTCTTCCATGTTTCCAGCTCTTTGCGTCGGAACGCGATGTCCTTGAGCCCCCAGAGCACGAGCGCGGGTTTGTTCGTGAAGGCGGCGCGATCGTTCCAGATTTCCGTCAACCAACGGGTCGCCCCGGTGATGTACCCAGGGAAGGCGGCGCTTGCCGAGCGCGCGGTGGCAGTCGGTTGTGCATTACGGTAATGCGACATGACTTCATCCGTCAGAACCATAGGGTTTCCGACGGCTTTGGGCATGACTTTGTTGACGAAAAAGTTGAATCTGCGAATCAGGAACTGGCCCAACAAACTGGACATGAATAGGCTGAATTGCAGAAAGTGGAGATCCCAATTCACGGGCCAGCACCAGCTGTTCATAATGACGATTCCAGCGACCCGGTCCGGGTTCTTTCGCGCGAAGTCGAGGGCGATTGGGCCACCCCAATCCGAGAATACCAATGTCATCTTGTCCAGCTTCAAGTGGTCCATCAGCGCGGCAACGGTCTCCGCATGGGCAGCGGGATGGTAGTTTTTGTAGTTTTGACTACGATCTGAAAGACCGAATCCCAGGTGATCCAATGCGACGCAACGGTAGCTGTCCCGAAACGCCTTGATCAAATGGCGATACTCGAAAGACCAGGAAGGGTTTCCGTGTATGAATACCAAAGGCGCGCCTTGGCCTTCATCTACATAGTGGATGCGGCCTCGCGGCGCATCGAAAAATCGTGACGTGAAGGGATAGAGCTCGTTTGAGACCCATTTTGGCCTCACGCCATCATGATTTGAATCAGCCATACGTAACCTCCGTAGGGGGTGTTTGCGGGCGCGCGGCGCTCCACCAGCGCGTTACCACGCTCAGAACCAGGAATGTGGCGGCCAGACTGGCGGCGACGCTGATGGCGACATAGGTCCCAATCTGCTGGGGAGGCGTTGTCGCGGCAAGCGTGATGACCGAAAATCCGCCGATTACGATGGTCCCATTGAAGAGTATCGCCTTACCGACCCCTTCCATGACCCGGGTCGTCGCTGCCATGTGCTCCAGGCCGTTTCTACGCTCGTCGCGGTATCGCCACAGGTAGTGGATGGCAAAGTCGACGCCGACGCCGATGGCAATGGCCGCAAATACACTGGTCCCAAAGCCAACCGGGACCCCTGCCGCGCCGATGAACGCATAGGTGAGCAGCACGCCGATCCCGATCGGCACGAGAAGCAGGATGCCCCCGACCAGGGAGCGGAGAAAGAGCGCGCCGATCAGGAACATGCACAGCCCGGTCAGGAGGATCGATAGGCCGATGTCCTTGCCGATGTTGGACATCCAGCTGTGGAAGACATAGGTTTCACCGCCTATCGTGACTTTTGCGTCCGGAAAGGTTGCTACGGCTTTCTTTTCCAGCCAACGGACGAATTTTCCGCTCTCTGCGTAGTTTCCGGCCTTGAGGAAGATGCGCAGGTTTGCCCGTTGCCGCGGGTTATCGGTCACTTCGTCGAAACGGCGGGGATCACCGGAGAGGTTGTAGAGAAGGAAGAATTGCGCGTTGGCGTCCGCGTTGTCGGAGATCCGGTAGAAATCCGGGTCGTTCGCATGGAATGCTTGGTTCATTTTCTTGAGGTAATCGGCGATCGAAATCGTGCCGCCGACCTGTTTCCAGGATTCGATTTCTTTCTGTAGTCCCGCGAGGCGGTTGAGGAAATCCGGGGCGTACACTCCGTCCTCTACCTGGGTGTCGATGTCTACCTCGAGGAGGTTGACTCCCACGTAGTTCTCGCGTACCGAGTAATAATCGGTGTAAACATGGCTGTCTTTCGGGAAGAAGGTCACTGGTTCATAGTCGGCGTAGAGCAGCGATGTTCCTGCTACCCCGAGGACGGCTACGGAAAGCAGGAAGCTACCGGCCACCGCGCGATTGCCGATGATGCGCCCTGTCACGCGCGCGACCAGACGATCCCAACCACTGGGCCCACCCGCGCTCCGCGCCGCATACAGGCGCGCAAAGGCCGCGCTGGGTCTGGCATCGACCAATATGATTGCCGCCGGCAAGGCGCTCAATGAGAATACCATCGCCGCGAGGACGCCAATCGCAACGACTACGCCGAATTGGTGGACCGGAATCATCGGCGAGCCCTGGATCAGGATGAGAAATCCCACCGCGGTGGTCACGGATGTAATGACGATCGGCTGCCAGACTTCGCGGTATGTTTTCACTACGGCGTCTTTTGCATCGAGTTCGGGTTGTTGCAACCGCCGGTCGAAATACCCGCTCAGGAAATGCACCGAGTCGGCGATGCTGATCGCCAGGGTGACCACGGGTATGGCATTCGAGAAGGGCGTAAAGTAAAAACCGAACAGGCCCATCGCCGCGAAGGCGACGGCAATCGCCGGCAACATGACGAAAAGCGGAAGGAATACGCCGGAAAGCGAGCGCAGGGCGATGAACAGAAGCCCCGCCGTCAGCATTGCGGCCACGGGGTTGAGGGTCAAGGCGTCTTGGTTCAGGTATACATTGAGGGTTCCCGTTACGATCGGGGGACCGCTGAGCTGTATGCCGTAGTCGCTTTCGCTTTCGATGCGGTCCCGAAGTTTCTCCAGCTGCGCGAATACGAACAAGACATCGGCGGTTTCTTCGAAATCGGCGACTATTCCGACTCGCGTGCCGTCTTCCGATACGAGCAGCCCATCGTACAGGGGAAAGGCCCTGATGCGGGCCTTGACCGCCCTGGCTTCTTCGATTGTGGTCGGCATCGGCTCCAAGAAGGGATTGACGTCGAATCCCTGTTCGGAACCCAGGATGTCTTCGTGGGTGTCGAGGGAGCGCACGGAACCGGGGCGAATACCCGGCAGGTCTTCGACGAACCGGCTGATCGATTGCACGAATTTCAGCCCGTCCGGGGTGAAAATGTCGCCGTTTTTTCGATCATGGACATCGACGAATAGCGGGTCGTTGATGTTATAGATGCGCTGGATTTCCAGCTTTTGCTCATAGGATACGTGCCCCCGCGGTATGAAGGACGAAATCGAGGTATCCGCCTGGAGTCGCAGCAGGCTCGGGATGCATGCGGCCAACAGGATCAGGAGCACCGCCAGCGTTGTTTTCGGGTTGTCCGTAATCGGTTTCACGGGATTCATTGTCTTATGCTCACAAAAACAGGTTACGGTTTTGTCGGCACGCGCGTCGCAATCTGCTAATAGGACAGGATTAACAGGATTTTCAAGATTAA
>JAIZWN010000188.1 GCA_020443945.1 Candidatus Thiosymbion ectosymbiont of Robbea hypermnestra
CTCGGTGCTCTCCTCTCGCCTGGGCGCGGTTGGGAGGGCTCTGAGGGTGAAAAATAAGGTGAAACGGGGCACTAGCTCCATCCGGCATGGCACCGCCTTCGGGCGAACATCCTAACAAAACCCTCTGGTGGCGTCTCGATTGCCTGCCGTCGGCCCAGCACCCCATTTCACCTTATTTTGCGTTCTCAGCGCGGCGAGAAGCGGCCGGATGCGAGGCATGCAAGCGCAGGAATAACCAGCCCTCTTGCAAGCTCGCGCAACGACGCGGATGGTCGCTTCTCGTCGCGCCCGCAGGGAGCCCGCCAAACGCGCCCAGGCGAGGGTACAGCCTTCAGGCGATTCCTGCATGCTGCGCCTTGGCGCGTTTGGGGGCTTAAGAGGGTATAAAATAAGGTGAAATGGGGTGCCTGGGTAAGCGCATATTCTATGCGTTTGCCCCGCGAACGGTCCCGTCCGGGGTGCGTCGGCGGCGTGCCTGTTGTAATCTACCTGATTGTCGAGGGATGGGGACCTGTGGGAGCCTTTCCTGGAATTTTTCGACCCGCGAGGTCGGGCGCGCCGTTCGACCTCGCTGCCGTTCAATCGGGTAATCGCTTGGAAACGGCGGGGTACCAGGGCGTGTTGACAAATTAGCAGGTCCGCCGAGTGCGGGTCCTACATCGATCAAGCGGTCGGCGTAGGGTCCGCTGTGCGGACCGCTTGTGTGTTTCGAGCTGGTAGCTGATTTGTCGACACACCCTGGCCCCGCGCGGCGGCCTCGGAGTTTCCGGGGCGCCCTGTTTTCCATGATTTTCCCTCACAATCGATAAAGAGAAACAAAGATCATGTATAGAAGAGTCGTTATAACCGGTGTGGGAGTCGTCGGTCCGCTGGGTTGCACGAAGGAGGAGGTGACAACCTCGATGAGGGAAGGAAAACCCGGCATCGTGTATTGCCCGGAATACAAGGAACGGGGGTTCCGCTCGAATGTGATCGGGGAAATCAAGCGCGGATATCAGGAAGGTCTTTCGCTGAAGGTGCATAAATGGATGGGCGAACAGGCGGGGTGGGCCTATCAGGCGACGGAGTCCGCGATTCTCGATGCCGGTCTCCCCGATGAGATCCGGTCGCATGCCATGACCGGACTGCTCATCGGTGCCGGCGGCCCCTCCACGGAGGATGTGGTCGATGCCGTGAATGCCGCGCTCGAGAAGGGACCGAAAAGGGCGGGTACGCGCTGGGTGCCGAAGACGATGGCGAGCTCCTGCTCCGCTACGGTCGGCACGAGCCTGGGGATCAGGGGGGCGAGCTTCTCGATTTCCTCGGCGTGCGCCACGAGCGCGCACAATATCGGCGAGGCTTGGTGGATGATCCGCACGGGACGCCAGGATTGTATGCTCGCCGGCGGGGCCGAAGGGCTCCATTGGACCCAGTCGGTCATGTTCGATGCCATGCCGGCCTTGTCGAGCCTGAACGATTCCCCGGAAACGGCGAGCCGTCCCTTCGATAAGGATCGGACCGGCTTCGTCATCAGTGGCGGCGGTGCCGTGGTGGTTCTGGAGACGCTGGAGGCCGCGCAGGCGCGTGGCGCCCCCATCTATGGGGAGATCGTCGGTTATGGTGCCACCTCCGATGGGCATCATATGACCGAGCCTTCCGGCGAGGGCGCCGTCCGGGCTATGCGCATGGCGATGGAGGATATCGATCCGAAGGAGGTCGATCTGATCAGTCCCCATGCGACGAGCACGCCGGTAGGCGACAGGAAGGAGGCGGAGGCGATCATGGAGGTATTCGGTACGGACGGCCCCTGGGTCACGGCCTCGAAGTCGTTGACCGGCCATATGATGGGGGCGGCCGGGGCCGCGGAGCTCATTATGGCGCTCCTGATGATCAAGGAGAGATTCATCCACCAATCCATGAATATCCAGGAGGTCGATCCCGCCTGCGCGGGGCTCAAGCTTGCCTACGAACGGGTCACCGATATCGATATCCGTTATATGGTGTCCAATTCCTTCGGGTTCGGCGGCACCAATGCCTGTCTGTGCGTGAAAAGGCTCCAGGATTGACGGCGACCCCGCGCAAGCGCTCCGTTTTTCGCTTCCGGACGAGCACCCCGTTTCACCTTATCTTGCGGGTAACTCGCGTAGGCTGCGGGGCAAGTGAAACGAACCGCATCAGTGAGCCAATAGTCAGTCGATGCGGTTCGCTCCGCCCACTGCCCATCCTGCTGGGGTTACCTGGCCGCAGGGAGTGGCTTTAATGTGCAGAATATTCTGAAATGAGGTACCCGGGGCCTTGCCGTGGGCAAGGCCCCCTCGTCCCGCCACAGGGTGTTGGTATCGTAACGGGGTCGAATCTCCCCAGGAGAAGAACCGAACATGAACAAAAATTCCCTTTCCATCACCGATAATCGTAATGGAGAGACCTACGAGGTCGAGGTGAAAAACGGTAGTATCCGTGCCCTCGATCTGCGTCAAATCAAACAGGACCCCGACGATTTCGGGATCATGAGCTACGACCCCGCCTTTATGAACACGGCGGCCTGCGCCAGCTCGATCACCTATATCGACGGGGAAAAAAGCATCCTCCGCTATCGCGGCTACCCCATCGAGGAGCTGGCCGAGAAGAGCAACTTCCTCGAGTGCGCCTATCTCCTGCTCTACGGCGAGCTGCCCACCGCGGAACAGCTCGAGCACTGGACCGGTCGCATCATGCGGCATACCTATATCCACGAGAACCTGGCCCGGATCATCGAATCCTTCCGCTACGACGCCCACCCGATGGGGATCCTCATCAGCTCGGTGGCGGCCATGTCCACCTTTCATCCCGAGGCGCGAAACGTAAACGATCCCGAGGTGCGGGAAAAGCAAGTCTGGCGGATCCTGGGCAAGCTGCCGACCATCGCCGCCTTCGCCTATCGGGTGCGCATCGGTCGGCCCCACAACTACCCGGATATCAGCCGGGGCTATGCCGGTAACTTCCTCTACATGCTCGATTACATGAACGAGCGCGATTACGAGGTGCCCGAGCCCCTGTCCCGGGCCCTGGACGTACTCTTCCTGCTGCATGCCGATCACGAGCAAAACTGCTCCACCGCCACCATGCGCAGCGTCGGCTCCTCGCGGGTAGACCCCTACTCCGCGGTCGCCGCCGCCGCCGCCGCCCTGTTCGGCCCCCTGCACGGAGGCGCCAACGAGGCCGTGCTGCGAATGTTGGAGGAAATCGGCTCGGTAGACGCCATTCCCGCCTACGTCGAGCGCGTCAAGAAGGGCGAGATCCGCCTCATGGGCTTCGGCCACCGCATCTACTCCAGCTATGACCCGCGGGCCAGCATCATCAAAAAGGTGGCCTATGACGTCTTCGAGGTAACCGGCAGCAACCCGCTGATCGATATCGCCCTGGAGCTGGAACGCATCGCCCTGCAGGACGATTACTTCATCTCCTACAAGCTCTACCCCAACGTGGATTTCTACAGTGGGATCATCCTGCAGGCCATGCGTTTTCCCACCGATATGTTCCCCGTGCTGTTCGCCATTCCCCGCGCCGCGGGCTGGTTGGCGCAATGGACGGAAATGCTCGCTGACCCGGCGCAGAAAATCGCCCGGCCCCGGCAGATCTACACCGGCTATGAGCAGCGGTCCTACGTCCCGATGGCAGAGCGGACATCCCCGTAGGGGGGTGACGAGTACCTGACAAGGCTACGCCTCAAACCGACGATTTGAGTGAATTTAGCGAGTTTAGTGAAATTTCATAAACTACAGTAAACTCGCTATAACTCCGCGCATGGACCCGGAACCGGGGCTCGCCGACAATGGTGAGCTGGAGCAGGATCTGCAAGCCTTGCTCGAAGCATCCGGTCAGGCCGCCCAAAGGGCCGGGACGGCCCTGGCGGTATTTACCGATGAGCTCTAGTGCCCCATTTCACCTTATTTTTCACCCTCAGAGCCCTCCCAACCGCGCCCAGGCGAGAGGAGAGCACCGA
>JAIZWN010000189.1 GCA_020443945.1 Candidatus Thiosymbion ectosymbiont of Robbea hypermnestra
CTCGGTGCTCTCCTCTCGCCTGGGCGCGGTTGGGAGGGCTCTGAGGGTGAAAAATAAGGTGAAACGGGGCACTAGCTTTGTGGTTTCCGGGATTTGGCGTAGAGACCGCCCCTCACCGTCATGGTTATCCGCGGATTCAAGCATCACAGATCACAAAATTACAACACTACCCGCGGGCTCACTTTTCGGCGGGTTCCAGAAAGACCCCGCTCTTGCGGCTCGAACGTGTGATTACGTACTCCCTCGAGATCGCCTCGTTGATACGTTGCGGTAATCGGAACGAGGTTCCGGTTGCTTCATCCATCTGGATAACCGAGAAGGCACGGTTCTCGATACTTGCGATTAGCGCCGATTCCGAAACCAGCCCCGCCTTCAGCTTTTGCCCGAGGTTGAAAAAATCGGCCTCGAGCGTCTTCCCGGCCCAGTAGCAGAGCGCCAGATTCTCGCACAGGACGGGGCCTTTCCGTCCGGCGATAAAAGCGACATCCTCGGCCACCAGCTGTTCCGACCTCGGCAGGCTCGTCAGGGCGCGTTTCAGGTTGCCGATCGTATGCGGGAGCTTGAGCAGGATGGGAAGACACAGGATTACAACGAGCACATGGGTGATCGAGCGACTCGGCCACCTCTCTTGGCACCGGTGGGCGAAGGTCCCGATGAAAAGCCCGCCGGCAATGACCACGGCGATTACCAGATCGAACACCGCGTTGTGCCAGACCCCATCCCCGCCGGAGACAAAGAATCCCCAGATGCCGGCAATCAGGACATAGAGCCCGACGAGGATCGTACCGGGAGATCGATGGTTCAGCAGGACCAGCAGAAAGGCCGCCGTGAGGTAGAGATGCAGCGGGGAGATCCAGAGCACGAATTGATGTACGGCGAGCGCGAGGGAGTAACCCCGCGTGACGACGTTGACGAAGAAGGCATCTCCATAGGACAGAAAGAGAATGAGAAGCGCGGTCGAGAGAAGAGAAAACGACGATAGCAACCAGAAGCCGAAATCCTTGCGGGCGTGGAGGAACAGCCAGATCGTCAGCGCAATCGGTAAGGCAATCAGGTTGTGCTTGACCAATCCGGCAATCAGCATGACCAGGGCGGTCAGGAAGAGATAGGAACGGCGCCCCCCGCCGCGCAGAAAGATAATCAACCCCGAAAGCATGATGGCGTGGCCGAGCAGCTGCGGCTCGTTCATCCCCACGAAATAACCGTGGTAGGCCGCCAGGTAGGCCACGAACAGGAGGCCGCTGAAGAGCGCCACAAGGACCTGGCCCCCGAGCAGGCGGACAATCGCCGCGATGCTCGCCCCGACCCAGAATAAACCCACGATGGAGAGCAGGCGCCCCGCGATGATGTGGTCACCGATCAGTGAGCCCAGACCGGCGATGACGTAGAAAGAGACCGGCGGGTAGTTGTTCGCGTAGAGGGCCCCGCTCTTTGGGTAGAGGGGGTTCTCGTCGAGCACATGCGTGGCGAGGAATGCCCCCCAGCCCTCGTTGTAACCCTTGGAAACCAGGAAGGGCAATTCGATCAGGGCCGGCGCCAGCAGGAAACCGGCTATCAGCAAGACCGCGGCTAAGATGCTCGGCCGAAGAGCCGGCCGAGACAAAGGGATTGCCATCTGATCGGGGGCGGGACACCTTGCGTTTTTCAAGGTGTCCTACTCACTTGCGTGTTGTGTTGATCTTGTCGTAGTAGATGCTTTTGCCGGGGATGTCCCGTTCCGGGTCGTATTCCGCCGGCAGCTTGTGGGCGATGCCCTTGTGGCAGTCGATGCAGGTCAGGCCCTCTTCTTCGGCCTGCTCGTGACGCTTGGCGCTGCGCGGCTCCTGCTTTTCGTAGTCCATGGACAGGAGCTCGTGGCAGTTGCGGCATTCGCGGGAGTCCGTGGCCTTCAGGACGCGCCATACATTCCCGGCCAGCTCAAACCGCTTGGCGTCGAATTTCTCGGGGGTATCGAGGGTGCCCAGAAAGTGGTGATAAACCTCTCGACTGGCCTGGACCTTGCGCACGAATTTGGGGATGGCCTCCTGGGGCACATGGCAATCGGGACAGGTGGCGCGCACCCCGGTGCGGTTGACGTAGTGGTTGGTGTCCAGGTATTCCTCATAGACGTTCACTTCCATCTCGTGGCAGGAGGTGCTGCAGAAGCTCTCCGTGTTGGTAGCCTCCATGGCGGTGTTGAAGCCGCTCCAGAAAAGGATGCCGACGACCACGCCGATCACCAGAATCGCGACCGTGCGCCGGCCTTTTTTGGGTTTGTCTTCAGGCATTGTGGAACCTCTTGATAGGCTGGGTTGAATGGGGGCCGGATCGGCGGCGGGTGTTGTGGGCGCTCGGGCGTGTCGACGTTCGGGTGGTGTTGTAATTTTGTTGTCCCTGGCGATATACACTGAATCCCGGACACAACCAAAGCAAAACAGGTTACGGTTTTGTCGGCACGCGCGTCGCAATCCGCTAATAGGACAGGATTAACAGGATTTTCAGGATTAACAGGATTATTTTTTGTGGGGGTAGTGGCCAAATTTTAAGTGATGAAGTCTGCCGACCCCTACCCTGTCATTCCGGCAGGGAATGCCGGAATCCAGGTGCCAGGGATGGCAAAAGCCGGGGGAGTCTGAACCACTATCGGGCCGTTAGGTGGTCCATCACCACTTGAAATTTACCACCACCGTGGATGCGAATAGACATTGATGGACGTAAATCGGATCTGTCCCGGATTTGCGGCCATTTGCGTTGGTTTGCGGATAAAGGATGCGGTTCGCTACGCTCACCGCATCCTACGAACTCCTGCCAGCAGCTCGGTGATCGAGTAGTCCTCGAAGTCCTCCCGTAGCGCCTGGGCCTCGCCCTCCGCCAGGTGCGCACGCAGATCGGCCAGTTTGCTGTTACGGTCTTCCATCTGGTGCAGGGCCTCTCGGACCACCTCGCCGGCGGAGCCATAGCGCCCGCTTGCCACCTCATTGCTGATGAAGGCCTCCCAGCGTTCGCCGAGATTCAGACTGGTTGTCGTCATCTTGTCTCTCTGTCGGCTGCTTGGTTTGCGGATAAAGGATGCGGTTCGCTTCGCTTGCCCCGCATCCTGCGGGCGGGGGTAGTGGGTGAATCCTGCGTGATGTTCAACGTTTTTTCTCACACCAAGCCACAAAGACACGAAGAATTTTTCTCCAGGCTGTCGCTGATCATCCGCGCGATTGTCATCGCAGGCGCAGAGACCATGGTCGTTTCCCTTTACATCCTGGTCTCTCTTGGTGGCTTTGTGTCTTTGTGTGATGTTCGACGTGACTCAGGGAGACACCTTATCACTTGAAAATTTACCACTACCCGGGCGGGTTACTCGAGGCCCTCAAAGGTATTCTCGACCAGCGGTTTGCCTTTGATCTGGACCATGTGGCACTGGGTGCAGAAATAACGCCGGGAGGAGAGCCGCTCCAGTTGGTTGCCGTCGCGGTCGACGAAGTGGCTGTCGGATGGCGGCTTGGTGTTTTCCGCCTCGGCGCGCGCCCGGCTGTGGCAGTTCAGGCAATCCTGTTGGCGCAGGTTGAGCGCATAGGTCTCGATCCGGTGCGGGATCATCGGCGGCTGTTCCTCGAAGGAGCGCTCGATGCCGCCCTCGACGATGTCGATTCTCCGCTTTGCCGGCTGGGCGGACATTTTCTCGATGGCGGCGCCCCGCAGGGAGTCCAGCGCGAATGTGGGCATCGCCCCGCTCAGGCCGGCGATCACGAAGGATAGGGTCAGAATGGTTCGGATTTTGTTCATCTGGTTCTCCGTGCAAGGTTCTAATGGGACAGGATTCACAGGATTCTTTCATTAATCCTGTCAATCCTGTCCTATTGGCCGGCAGTACAAAGCGCGAAGAATTACTGATTGATCTTCGTCTTTCTTTGCGCCTTTGCGGTTCAAACGATCCCGCTATGGGAGTCTGCTCGGTTGTGCAGGCGGGTGGCGAACCGGAAGACGTCCTGTGAGCAGACGTCGATACAGCGCCCGCAGTTGGTGCAGTGGCGGTCCAGGATCACCGGTCCCCGGCCCTGGGCGGCGCCCTTGAGCGCGGGCTTGATGACCTGGGGCTCCGGGCAGACCGCGAAGCAATCCATGCAGTCGTTGCACTGGTCCCGCCTGGCCGCGGAGACCCGCACCAGCGCGCCGCTGCCGATCAGCCCGTAGAAGGCCCCCATGGGGCACAGATGGCCGCACCAGCCCCGTTTGGCTACGAGCAGGTCGAACAGAAACAGGGCGAGGATGAGCGTCCAGGCCCAGCCCATCCCGAAGATGAGGCCCCGATGGAGCATGGAGACCGGGTTGAGGTACTCCCAGACCATGACGCCGGTCAGCGGCGGAAACAGCAGGGCCAGCCCCAGGAGCCAGTAGCGCAGGCGACGCGAGAGGGCGCTGGTGGCGCGCAGGTCGAGGCGCCGCCGCAGCCAGGCCGCCAGGTCGGTGACGGGATTGATGGGGCAGACCCAGGAGCAGAAGACCCGCCCGCCCACCAGGGCGTAAAAGGCCAGCACGATCAGGGCGCCGATGATCCCACTGACTACCGGCAGGCCCCCGGAGAGGATGGACTGGAGCAGCAGGAAGGGGTCGGTGAGGGGCAGGACATCCAGGATCAGGCCGCCGGACAGGTTGCCCTTGGCGAGCCATACCCCGGTGACCGGCCCCGCCAGAAACAGGGCCAGCACGCCGAGCTGGCTCAGCCGCCGCGCCAGCAACCACTTGTGGGCCCGGAACCAACCCTGGGTCTCAGGGGAGAGGGGCTTTTTCCGAATGCTCATTGCAAGGTTCTAATAGGACAGGATTAACAGGATTTTCGGGATTAACAGGATTCTTTGATTTTGTTGTTTTGAATCTCCGCCGCATGGTGACACTTGTTAAAGCGAAGAAAAATCCTGTTAATCTTTTTAATCCTGTAAATCCTGTCCTATTGGACGGCAGCGCAAAGCCCGAAGATTAGCCGCGGCCAGCGGAACCTTCCTCCCTGGCGGCCCGAATGAAATCCAGCAGCCTGGCGACTCTGTTTTCGATCCGCTCCCACCCGAGCCTTTGGCCGTAGGTCATGAGGTTTACCAGGTTTGAGTTTACTTCGGCATCTGCTTCCGAATGCAGATAATCCAATAGCTCTTGATCGCTCTTGGAGGGGCCCTCTTTGGCTTCCAATCGCTTGATGGCTTCGAGTACGGTGTTGAACATGGTCAATTCCTATCGAGGGTATCCGGGGGATTGGCGGGGGAGGGCGGTGCGCCGTCCGGCTTCCGGATCAGGCCCGCGCCGGCATGGTCGTATTCCATGCCTTCGGGCAGGTGGTACTGGTGCTCCGGGTCCGGGCTGACCAGGGGGCCGCCGGAGCGGGCCTTCTCTTCCCAGCCCAGCCGGTAGTGTCCGCCCAGTTCCCCTTTGGCCAGGTGTTGCGGCAATACCTTGATGGCGGCCTCTTCCAGGATGCAGACCTCCTCGCACTTGCCGCAGCCGGTGCAGCGATCCGAGTGGACCACGGGGATAAAGAGGGCGTGCTTGCCGGAGCGCTCGTTGTGTTGTCGGTCCAGGGTGATGGCCTGGTCCTTGATGGGGCAGACCTGGTAGCAGACCTCGCACCGCAGGCCCTGGAAGGCGATGCAGGTCTCCTGGTCCACCAGCACCGCGAGCCCCATGCGCGCATCCGCGATGTCCGTGAGTCTGTGGTCCAGGGCATCGGTGGGACAGGCCGCCACGCAGGGGATGTCCTCGCACATCTCGCAGGCCCGCTGGCGGGCGATGAAGTAGGGGGTCCCGGTGGGGATGTCCTCGCCGACCCGGCCCAGGTAGAGCATGTCGTAGGGGCAATCGCGCACGCACAG
Source organism: Candidatus Thiosymbion ectosymbiont of Robbea hypermnestra (assembly GCA_020443945.1). Classification (GTDB taxonomy): domain Bacteria; phylum Pseudomonadota; class Gammaproteobacteria; order Chromatiales; family Chromatiaceae; genus Thiosymbion; species Thiosymbion ectosymbiont_B. The sequence goes on from JAIZWN010000189.1 coordinate 5,832, forward strand.
GCCGCAACGGATGCAGGCCCCGTCGAACGCCTCCTCCGTGAGCGCCCCCGGCGGCCGCAGGGCGTGCGCGGGCAGGGACGCGGCCCGCCTGGCATAGAGGCCCAAGCCGAAGCCGAACAGCCCGACGCCGCAAGCGGTCCTGAGCAGATCGCCCAGCATCCGCCGGCGGGTAACCCCGGATTGTTTGGTGGTTGCCATTGAAATTACCAGTCCAGGATCCCTTGAGGGACCCGCATCTCTATAAATGAACCAAGTTTGTGCGTTGCGCAAAAGGAGGTCTCTTGCTTATCCGCAGCCCGTAGGATGGGCAGGCCGCGAACCGCATCATTGAATGCCCCGTGCTCCTGTCGCAGTGCCTCGATTATCCGCGTCCAGGTCTCGGCTCGACCTTGCGATCGTAGCCCCGGAGGTGATGGTCGCCGGACCAGATAAACACCCGGCGCAGCCGGTGAAGCGCGCATTGGCGCTCGAACTCCTTGATGATCGTAAGGTCCGCGAGCCCGGTTTCCCGCATGGCGCAATCGGGGAACTCCACGAGCCACTCGGTCAGCGGCTCCGGATCCGGAAAGGGCGTCGGCGTCCAGGGGGCTCGGCCGGCAATGGCCTGTGTGACCTGCTCGACGAACCGCTGGGCGGCTTTACGGCGCGCGTCTCCGTTTCCGACGTGGGCGATGTGGTTACCTGTCTCGTAGACGGCGGCCAGGGGCAACAGCAGCGTATGTCCTGCCTCCAGGTATCGTTCGAGGGTAGAGAGCGTGTCCGCTCTGTCCTGGTTGAAGGCAGGCACATCGAGCATGTTACAGAGGACCGAAGTGTCCAGGATACAGATCGTCAAGTCGCTGCTCCTCCCTTCAGCGTCTCGAGCCAAGCCATGGCATCGGCAAGCTTCTGTTCCGGCTCGGTGCGGTCTTTCAGATAACGATCCAGAACGCCTTGGGTCATGAGCCGACCCAGGGGACCCTGGGCGATCAGCTCCGGGTAGTGTTCGAGGTCTTCCAGCCGGATCAGCCGACTGTCGCCGACTTCCGGGTCACGATAGCAGCACACCACATCCGGGATTGCCGCCGTAGGGAGGGCATCCAACAAGGCCGGATTGTGCGTGGTCACGAGCACGCCGATGCCTCGTTCCTGGGCGACGCTTTGGATGTTTTCCAACAGGGCCCCGACCCGACTCGGATGCACGCCGTTGTCGATCTCCTCGATGACGACCAGCGAACCTTCGGGGGCGGACAAGAGCGCGGCGGCCACGGCGAGCACGCGCAGGGTGCCGTCGGATAGAATCCCGGCGTCCCGGATTTGCGCCCGATCCCCAAAGGATTCGGAAAGGGTGAGCATGACCTCCCGGCGCGGCGTCTCTATGAAATCGATATCCCGGATGTCCTGTTCCGGCAGGGAACGAATGAAGTCGAGCACCCGATCCTTTTGGTCTTTCACCGTGCAAAGGTCGTACAGGACGCTCGATAGGTTGGAGCCGTCGTCCTTGAGGGTCTTTTCGACGATAAAGCTGTATTGCCGCATGGCGCGGGGGCTCGGGTCGAGAAACAGGATCTGTTCGAGGAAGCGGCGCAATTCGAGGATCGCGCCCGGAATGAGCTCTTGTGCTCTCCCGCTGCCGAATCGGGCCGGGGTGTCCAACTGGGTAAAAATCGCCTGTTGGTCATTGCAAAGGAGTTGCGGCCTTTCCCCATCGCCAAAATGGTCGTAGTACACCGAGACTTGATGATCGAATTCCCCCGTCGGACCGACAATCTCATACAAGGGAACAGATTCGACAAATGCCTTTATAACCTCGGAAATCACGCGCATGCCTTCCGCGGTCATTTGCAGGCGGATGCGGAGCTGGAGCGGGACTTTCGCTCCGGTTTCAAACATCTCGTAATCGAAGCCGAAGGTGTCACCGGGTCCCTGCCCGTCGTCGGCCGCCTGGTAGACCAGATCCCGAATCGTACCCCGTACCCCTTGATCTCCTGCCTGCACGGCCTTCATGAGATCGTCCAGGCGGCGCCCCTCCGCGAGCCAGGACAGGAAGCGCAGGCCTTCGATGGCATTGCTTTTGCCCGAGGCATTGGCGCCGATCAGCAGGGTCAGGGGAGCCAGCGGGAGCCTGGCGTCCCGATAGCTCTTGAATTGCCGGAAAGAGATGCTGCTGATCATGGTCTTGGCGTGGAGGTAGTGGGTAAATCCTGCGTGATGTGCAACGTTTGTTCTCACACTAAGCCACAAAGACACGAAGAATTTTGCCCTGCCGTCGCTGAATCATCCGCGCGATGTTCATCGCAGGCAAAGAGACCATGGTCGTTTCCCTTTCATCCTGGTCTCTTTTGGTGGCTTGGTGTCTTTGTGTGATGTTCGGCGTGACTCAGGGAGACACCTGATCACTTGAAAATTTACCACTACCGGTGTGGATAGTCCGTTGGTCGGCCAGCCTGGCGGCCGCCTCACCGGAAAGCGCATCCATGTGCGCAGCAGCGCGCCGGTTGTCTGTTGCGATGTAGTCACGGATTCATGCCGTCTTACCGTGCCGATGCCGTCCATCGAACCCTCACGCCGCGACCTGTCGCGGTAGCTCATTACAAGCAGCGAGTGTCGTGCCCAACGTGGTGTGAGACACACCAGCATCCATTGATGCGGTTCGCGCCACCCGACAGAGCCATCCTGAAAGAGCTCCCGCGCTCACCGCATCCTACGGGCTCCGCGGCGCGGAGCTTCCGCGTTGCCACGCGGCGCGTGGCAACGAGAGAAAAGACGAAAATCGTATTTTTCAAGGGGCCCATAAGTGGGTTTAGCTGAATGTTGGGCACGCCGCGTCCCCGCGGCTTTGCCCAACCTACACTTTGACGACTTTGCAGCCGCATTTTTTGTAGTCGGTCTGCTTGGAGAGGGGATCGGTGGCGTCCTGGATCAGCTTGTTCACCAGCCGGGAGGCATCGAACCAGGGGATGAAGACCAGGCCCTCCGGTGGGCGGTTGCGCCCGCGGGTCTCGACCCGGGCGGTGATCTCGCCGCGGCGGGTGGTGATTTTGGCCATCTGGCCGTCCCGGAGCCGGCGCTTGCGGGCGTCCTTTTTGTGCATGAAGAGCACCGCGTCCGGCACCGCCCGGTAGAGCTCGGGCACCCGCCGGGTCATGGAGCCGGAGTGCCAGTGTTCGAGCACCCGCCCGGTGCAGAGCCACAGGTCGTACTCGGCATCCGGGCTTTCCGCCGGCGGCTCGTAGGGGGCGAAGATGACGTTGGCCCGACCGTCCGGGTTGCCGTAGAAGTCGACGGTCTCATGGTCGCCCGCCACATGGGGGTCGTAGCCGCCGCGGAAGCGCCACAGGGTTTCCTTGCCGTCGATCACCGGCCAGCGTTGGCCGCGGACCTTGTGGTAGGTGTCGAAGGGGGCCATTTCATGCCCCTTCTTGGGGATGTCGGGCGCCGAGTTGAAGCGCCGGTATTCCTCGAACAGGCCCTTCTGGACGTAGTAGCCGAAGTGCGCGCTCTCGTCGTTCGGGTATTGGTTGCCGCGGTCGTCGGTCACCTGGCCCGGATAGGGGAACTGGTCCACCGCGCCGTTGGCGAAGAGGAGCTCGTAGAGGGTCTTGCCGGCGTATTCGGGCTTTTTGGCGAGCAGCTCCGGGGGCCAGACCTCCTCGGCCTTGAAGCGCTTGGCGAACTCCATGATCTGCCACAGGTCCGACTGGGCCTCCCCGGGCGGGGCTACCTGCTGGCGCCAGAATTGGGTGCGGCGCTCGGCGTTGCCGTAGGCGCCTTCCTTCTCCACCCACATGGCGGTGGGCAGAACCAGGTCCGCCGCCTGGGCGGAGACCGTCGGGTAGGGGTCGGAGACGGTGATGAAGTTGTCCGGGTTGCGCCAGCCGGGGTACATCTCCTCGTTGATGTTGGGCCCGGCCTGCATGTTGTTGTTACACATCTGCCAGTAGCCGTTCATCTTGCCGTCCTTGAGCATGCGCTGCATGAGCACGGCGTGGTAGCCGGGCTTGCCGTTCAGGGTCCCCTCCGGTAGCTGCCAGACCCCTTCGGAAAAGGCGCGGTGCGCGGGCTTTTTCACCACCAGGTCCGCCGGCAGGCGGTGGACGAAGGTGCCGACCTCCCGCGCCGTGCCGCAGGCCGAGGGCTGGCCGGTGAGGGAGAAGGGGCTGTTGCCCGGCTCGGAGAGCTTGCCCATGAGCA
>JAIZWN010000190.1 GCA_020443945.1 Candidatus Thiosymbion ectosymbiont of Robbea hypermnestra
AGGGCTGGCTATTCCTGCGCTCACGCGCCTCGCATCTAGCCGCTTCTCGCCGCGCTGAGAGCGTAAAATAGGGTGAACGGGGTACTGGAAGGCTTCGCCCTGTTCGATGGCTGCAAGCCGTTGAACGGGAAGGAATCGGGAAACCGCGATTTTCCGATGCCGCGTCGCAAAAGCCCACGGATGGGCCTTTGCGATACCCTCGGGGGCGGCGGGGACCGAAACCATTTCCAACCTGAACTCTTGTTCCGAACCGCGGAGACGCAGACGACCATGAGCGAGCCCAGGCACTGCCGTTTACTGATTCTTGGTTCCGGTCCCGCCGGCTACACCGCGGCCGTCTATGCCGCCCGCGCCAATCTGAGCCCGGTCATGGTCACCGGCCTCGAGCAGGGCGGCCAATTGATGACCACCACGGATGTGGACAACTGGCCGGGGGACCCGGACGGCGTGCAGGGGCCGGACCTGATGGACCGTATGCGTCGTCATGCGGAACGCTTCGAGACGGAGATCCTCTTCGACCAGATCAACCAGGTCGATCTTTCCGGGCGGCCCTTGCGTCTTACGGGCGATACGGGCAGCTACAGCTGCGATGCCCTGATTATCGCCACCGGCGCCAGCGCGAAGTATCTGGGCCTCCCCTCCGAGGAGGCGTTCCGCGGTCGCGGGGTTTCCGCCTGCGCCACCTGCGACGGCTTTTTTTACAAGAACCAGAAGGTGGCGGTCATCGGCGGCGGCAACATCGCCGTCGAAGAGGCGCTTTATCTCTCCAACATCGCCTCCGAGGTGGTCCTGGTCCATCGCCGGGACGCCCTGCGGGCCGAAAAGATCCTCCAGGGACAGCTGTTGGAGAAGGCCAGACAGGGTAATGTCACGCTCGAATGGAATCATGTGCTCGACGAGGTCCTGGGGGACGCGACCGGGGTGACGGGGATCCGCATCCGCAACGTGCGGGACGGCGCCACCAAGGATATCGAGCTGATGGGCGTTTTCATCGCCATCGGACACCAACCGAATACCGGGATCTTCGCGGGACAGCTCGCGATGACCGAGGGCTATATCCAGGTCCGAAGCGGGACCGAGGGTAATTTCACCGCCACCTCGGTACCCGGGGTCTTCGCCGCCGGCGATGTCATGGACCGGATTTACCGCCAGGCCATTACCTCCGCGGGCACGGGGTGCATGGCGGCGCTCGATGCCGAAAAGTATCTCGACGCCCTGGCGCAGGGCTGACCGGGGCTTGCCGCGTTCCCCGTGCGGGCCGTTCCCATCCGGGATGCCGGTAGAGGTCGCCGTCCGCGATGCTTTATCTCCTCGATCCCAGGAATTCCCAGGCCCCCTTCCCGAGTGTGGAGATGGCGGAGCGGGAGCCGGACGGACTGCTCGCCATGGGCGGGGACCTGAGCGCGACGCGGCTGATCAATGCCTACCGGCGGGGGATCTTTCCCTGGTTCGGCGCCGGCGACCCCATCCTCTGGTGGTCCCCCGACCCCAGGACCGTCCTCTTGCCCGACCGGCTCCGAATCTCCAGGACCCTGCGCAAGACCCTGCGCGGAGGCCGTTTCGAGGCCACCATGGATCGGGATTTCGATGCCGTCATCACCGCCTGCGCTCAACCCCGCGCCGCCAGCGACGACACCTGGTTGGTGCCCGAGATGATCGCCGCCTATGGACGGCTCCACCGCCGGGGGGTTGCCCACTCCGTCGAGGTCTGGCGGGACGGCGCCTTGGCCGGTGGGCTCTACGGCGTGGCTATCGGCCGGGTATTCTTCGGCGAATCCATGTTCACCCGCGTCAGCGATGCCTCCAAGGTAGCCCTGGTCCACCTGTGCGGAAAGCTCTCGCAATGGGGATTTCGGCTCATCGATTGCCAGGTGCTCACCGCCCACCTGATCCGCCTGGGCGCGGAGCCGATACCCCGCGCCGACTTTATCCGCTTGCTCGACCGCTGGTGTTCCCCTCCCGACCGGCGCGGGAGCTGGGATGACGGGCGGACCGCCTCACCCCTCGTCCCCGGCGACGGGTCCCTGACCGGCGCGGTCGAATCCTGACGCGGGCATGCGGTTCGTTTCGCTTGCCCCGTATCCTTGGGCGTTGCTCTTTCCCCGCAGCAGGTCGATCCGCTCCAGCAGAGGATCGATGACCGGCCTCAACTTGCGGCGCATGAGGCTGCCGATGGCCGTGGAGTCCCGCAGCACGGGCCGCAGCACCCCGTAACCCAATCCCGACAGCAGCCGCATCGCGGCGATTTCCGCCGCCAGGTCCGGCGCCGCATCGCGGCAGGCGCGCAGGCCCTCGGGGCGGTCGGCGCGTGCATAATCTCGCGCCTCCTCTACCAGGGCCTCCAGGGGCAGAGCCGGATCGCCCCGCGGGCGCAGTGGCGAGAAGTAATCGCGCACCAGGTCGAAGGTGGCCTGGACCACATCCTGGGTGGGCGGTTTCGCGAGCACGGTGGTCAGGGTCCCGAGGAAGGTCTGGCCCGGCGAGGCATGTACGCGCAGCAAAAGGGCGGCGTAAGGATTGCCGGTTTGCGCCAGGGGCCAAAGATTCCGCGCATGGTTCCCGGCATCGTTGCGGGCGGGCAGGGGCTGGGGCAGATCATCCGGCAGGGCCTGGAGGAAGCCCACCAGATAGGCCTGCTTGCGGGCGGATTTCCGCCACAGGGACAGCCGATCCCCGGCATCGATCAGTCCCGGTTGGAGCACGAGCCGGACCGATGCCATCATCTTTTCGGTTTCGGTCTCGAAGGGGAGAAACTCCACCAGGTAACGGGCGAGAATCCGACCCATGTTCCCGGTCACTATGGCCGGATTGGCGAGCATGCGGCGCGCGTTCTCGGCGTCCTCCATGGCCCACCAGGCGCGCCTTGCCAGCTCGTCGGTCAGGCCCGGCGCGCACACGGCGGCCACGATGGCCTCCGGCTCCCCCAGCAGCAGGAGCTGCTCCAGGCTCTCGTCGCGCATCTGGCCCATGCGCGTCCAGCGCCGCAGATAGACCGGATAGCCGCCGGGAGAGCCGAGGATGTGACCGGAAATCAGCTCCCTGACGCTACGCACATAGCGTTCGGGATGCCCCTCCGGGTGGAGCTGGATCCTGGACTCGCCCTGCTCGGACAGGCCCTGGACGACCATCCTGGATTCGTCGATGCGGATGGCCAGCGGCTTGTTGGCGAGCAGGACGTTGAGCCGAAAGGTGTCTTCGCTGGTGAGGTCGGTCATTGGAAGAAAGTAGGGGTCCAGGGATCAGGGCCCTTTCCATTCATGGGCGGGTGGTGTTGTAATTTTGTTGTCCCTGGGTATATACGCCGAATCCCGGAAACAACAAAGTTAGAACACTACTCATGGGAGGGACCCGAGACGCTCGCCCCGATAGCCGCCGTCCATCACCCGCCGGCACCAGGCCCGATTTTCCAGATACCAGGTCAGGGTCCGCCGCAGTCCGCTCTCGAAGTGTTCCTGCGGCTCCCAGCCCAGCTCTGTTTGCAGCTTACCCGCGTCGATGGCGTAACGCCTGTCGTGTCCCGGCCGGTCGGGGACGAATGCCTTGAGTCGCCCGTGGGGCCGGTAGGGCGAATCCGGCGCCAGCTCGTCGAGCAGGGCGCAGAGGGTGTCGATGACTTGCAGGTTGGTGCGCTCGCTGTTCCCTCCCACATGATAGACCGCCCCCGGACGCCCCGCCTCCAGGACCCGCCGGACGGCGCGGCAGTGGTCCGTGACATAGAGCCAATCCCGCACATTGCCGCCGTCCCCGTAGATGGGGATCCGCTCCCCCCGCAGGGCCTTCAGGATCGCCAGTGGGATCAGCTTCTCGGGAAACTGGTAGGGGCCATAGTTGTTGGAGCAATTGGTCGTCAGCACCGGCAGCCCGTAGGTGTGATGCCAGGCCCGCGCCAGATGGTCCGCGGCCGCCTTGGAGGCCGCGTAGGGCGAGTTGGGGGCGTAGGGGGCGGTCTCGGCGAACCGGCCGGTGGGGCCGAGGGAACCGTAGACCTCGTCGGTGGAGACATGCAGGAAGCGAAAGGCCTCCTGGCCGGCGCTCCCGAGCCCCGCCCAGTATTCCCGGGCGCAATCGAGCAGGTTGAAGACGCCGACCACATTGGTCTCGATGAAGGCGGCCGGACCCTGGATCGAGCGATCTACATGGCTCTCGGCGGCGAAGTTGACCACCGCGTCCACCCGATAGTCGCCGAGCAGGCGTCGCACCAGGTCGCGGTCGCCGATATCGCCCTCGATGAAGACATGCCGACCCTTGCCCCGCAAGGGGGCCAGGGTATCTAAGTTGCCGGCGTAGGTGAGCTTGTCCAGGTTGATGACCTGGACGTTGGTCTCGGCAATCAGGAAATGCACGAAATTGGCGCCGATAAAGCCGGCGCCGCCGGTCACCAGGATGCTTTGCACGGGGTGCCGTCAGAAGGGGATCTCGTCGTCGAAATCCGGTTTGCCGGCCGGTTGAGCGCCACCGCCGTCTGGCGCGGGTGCGGACCCGCCCGGTGACGGTGCCGCCGGCGCCGGCCCCCCAGGGGCATCGCCGAAGGGCGCCGACGCACCCCCGCCGCCGCGGCTGTCCAGCATCTGCATGGTGCCGTTGATGTCGACCACCACCTCCGTGCTGTAGCGGTCCTGCCCATCCTGCCCCTGCCATTTGCGGGTCCGCAGCTTGCCCTCCACATAGACCTTGGACCCCTTGTGCAGATACTGCTTGACGATCTCGGCCAGCTTGCCGAAAAAGACCACCCGGTGCCACTCGGTACGCTCCTGGGGCTCGCCGGTGCTGCGATCCTTCCAGGTCTCGCTGGTCGCGATTCGGATGTTGGCGACGGCATCGCCGCTGGGCATGTAGCGGACCTCCGGGTCGGCGCCCAGATTGCCGATCAGGATAACCTTGTTGACCCCTCTTGATGCCATAGATCCCCCCGTGCGTGAAACCAGTACCCTATTTCAGAAAATTTTGCTTGTGAGCATGGGCTGTATGGAATGGACCCAATGGACCGCATAGACCTGGGAAGCGTTCTCAATTGAGCTGAATCCCCATGAAAATCAAGCACATCAGTCCCATGCAGCAACGGCTGCGAGTTTCTTAAGACTCCGCGGCGCGGAGCTTGTGCGTTCCCACGCGGCGCGTGGGAACGAGAGAAAATACCAGGCCGTCATTCCGGCAGGGAGTGCCGGAACCCAGGTGCCAGGGACGGCAAGTTGCCGGAACCGCCAATACCTGATGTCCGCGCCATCTGTGCATAAGCCCTCTCTGGCTCCCACGCTCCCGCGTGGGAGCAATTCCAGACGCTCCAGCGTCCTGAAATTCTGGCCGCTGGAGCGGCCCGATTGCGTTCCTGCCCGCCGGAGCATGGGAACGAGAGATATGGAGTGGACCCGATGGACCGGATAGACCTGATCTACTGGGTCCATCGTCCATAAAGTCCATGTTGTCCATTGAAGTCCATCCATGGTTTCCAATTTACAACACCAGTCGAAACCTGTCGCTAAGCCCCGGCGGTATATTTCAATCTTGCCCAATCCAGGCGAACCTTGTCCACCTTGAGATAGGCGAGCCCTTCGTCCGTCGCCACCACCGCCTCTTCCACCCCCGGAATCTCCAGGAGACGACCTTGCAGATCGATGCCATCGATTTGCGTTCCGGCATCGATGCGAATCACTTGATTGCTGACCGGCCGCGGACTGGCCATGGGCCAGGCGGCCAGCAGCCAGACTGCCGCCATGGCCGCGCAGAACAGAAAGACCGCATCCAACCCGTAGTTCTGGTGCACCCAACCGCCCAGGAGCCCGCCGCAGAAGGCCCCGGCGAACTGCGAGGTGGCGAACACCCCCATGGCGGTCCCCTTGGCGTCGGCGGGGGCGAGCTTGGCGATCAGGGACGGCAGGGAGGCCTCCAGCAGGTTGAAGGCGGTGAAGAAAAGCACCAGCAGAAATGCCAGCAGGGGCAGGCCGGCGTCGAGCAGATAGAGCCCGGCGAGCACCAGGGTCAGGGCCGATACCGAGCCCAGAAAGACCGACTTCATGCGCCCCTTGCCCTCCGCCTGGATGATGAAGGGCACCATGGCGACCATGGACAGAAGCAGCACCGGCAGATAGAGCCGCCAATGGTGCGCGGCCTCCAGACCCTGATTCTTCAGCGACCAGGGGATCACCAGAAACAGGGATGTCATCAGCATGTGCAGAATCAGCACCCCGAAATCCAGGCGCAGCAGCTCCCGTGCCTTCAGCACCCGCCCGAGCTGGCTTGCGACCGGCTCGGCGTCCCGGTGCACGCTGGAGTGCTCGGGGGTCGGAACCACCAGGAGCAGGAGCAGAATGCCGCCCAGGCCCAGCACGGCGGTGAGATGAAACATACCAGTGAGACCGATCCAATGCCCCAGGGCCGGCCCCGCCACCAGGGCCAGCACGAAGGCGACGCCGATGCTCATGCCGATGCCCGCCATGGCGCGGGTGCGGACCTCCTCCCGGGTCAGATCCGCGGCCAGGGCCATGACCGCGGCGGCAATGGCCCCGCTGCCCTGCAACACGCGCCCGACGATGATCCCCTCGATGTCTTGCGCCAGCGCCGCGACCAGGCTGCCGAGCGCGAACAGGACCAACCCGCCGAAGATCACCGGCTTGCGGCCGATACGATCCGAGAGCATCCCGAAGGGGATCTGCAGCAAGGCCTGGGTGAGCCCATAGGCGCCGACGGCGATCCCGATGGACAGGGGCGTGGCCCCGGCCACGCCGGGGGCGTACAGGGCGAAAACCGGCAGGATCAGGAACAGGCCCAACATGCGCAGCCCGAAGATCCCCGCCAGGCCCGCGGCCGCCCGCCGCTCGGGTCCCGTCATGGGCGGTACGGGCAGTCCGGAACGCCTCATGGCTCGGTGTGCCTCCCGCGTAAATCGCTACGCGCATCCTAACCCTGAGCGACGATCTCCGCTTTCTCGATGACCACATCCCGCAGCGGCACGTCCTGGTGACCATGCCGGGAGCCGGTCTCGACCTTCTTGATAGCGTTCACCACGTCCATGCCCTCGGTCACGCGGCCGAAGACGCAGTAGCCCCAACCGTCCTGGCCCGGATGGTCCAGAAAGGCGTTGTCGGATACATTGATGAAGAACTGGGAGCTGGCCGAATGGGGCTCCATGGTGCGGGCCATGGCGATGGCGCCGGTGCGGTTTTTGAGCCCGTTCCCGGCCTCGTTGCGGATCGGCTCGTGGGTGGCCTTTTCCGTAAAGTCGGTGGTCATGCCCCCGCCCTGGATCATGAAGCCGTCGATCACCCGGTGGAACAGGGTGTTGTCGAAGTGGCCTTCGCGCACGTAACGCTCGAAATTTTCGCAGGTAATGGGGGCCTGTTCCGGGTTCAGCTCGATGAGGATGGGGCCCTGGTTGGTGGTCAGCTTTATCATGGGGAGGGTTCCTGGTCAGCCGTCGATACGGGTGATCTTTTCGATCACGATGGGGGTTTGGGGCACGTCCTTGGGGAAGTGTCCACTGGGCCCGGTAGGGGTGGCGGCAATGGCGTCCACTACCCCCATGCCGGCGGTCACCTTGCCGAAGACCGCGTAACCCTGCCGTCTCTTGGATTTGTAATCCAGAGAGGCATTGTCCTTGTGGTTGATGAAGAACTGGGCGGTGGCCGAGTCGGGGTCTCTACGGCGGGCCATGGCGATGGTGCCGCGCTGGTTTTGCAGTCCGTTGTCCGCCTCGTTCTCGATGGAATCCCGGGTGGCCTTGCGCCGCATATTCCGGCCGAACCCGCCGCCCTGGATCATGAAGCCCTCGATGACCCGATGGAAGATGGTTCCGTCGTAGAAGCCCGCATCCACGTAAGCCAGGAAATTGGCTACGGTCTTCGGGGCCCGGTCGGGATAGAGCTCGAGGGTAATCGTACCTTGGGTCGTCTCGATCCGTACCTCGGGATTGTCCGCGAGAACCGTGGGGGCGGCGCCCAGTAGAATGAGCAGGGTAGCGGCGGTTGCAAGTAATCGGCGCATGGTCGGGTTCCTCTTGCCGGGGCGTCGTCGGTCGAAATACCCCGGGATCCGGTTACGGGAAGAAACGGGGGGCCGGTGGGGCCCGAGGCGCGGGCGGAGTCGGCGATGCGGTCGGAGAGACCCCGGGATCTGGCTCCGGCCACCGGGAATGTCATGCCGAATCCGAAGGCGTATGGTAGGCGATTTACGTCAGGAAACCCACCTGCCTGGCGTTTTTTAAAAAGATGAAAGGGGATACCGGGCTGGCGACCGCCGATTGGCAGTAATGGTGGAATATCCGGTAGAATCCGAGCCTTCGTAACAAAATCGTCATAATTATCCTGAGCCACTACTGTCCGGTAAAACCTTCGCCCCACTCACGTAACAGCTTGTAAAGACATGCAAAACCGCGGATTTCGGG
>JAIZWN010000191.1 GCA_020443945.1 Candidatus Thiosymbion ectosymbiont of Robbea hypermnestra
AATGACGGCCAACGGGCGCCTTACCCATGACCCACGATCCCTTTGTGGCTTGGTGTCTTTGTGTGAGAATTGAAAATATCCCCTAAGACACCACCCAATTGAGAACGCCCCCTAGAACACTACCAGACCACGAGGCGTGACCAACCGCACCGAAGAACCACGGAGTCAGACACGGATAAACACGGATTGTGATCTGTGCTTATCCGTGTCTGTGGATAAAAAAACAGCGCCGGAACGAAGGCGGAAATTCACCATGCGTCCTGTCGGGGTTCGTTCCTCGCCCCGACTCGGTTGTTTTCCGCCTTCCCGTCAGCTCGGTTTCCGGGCGGTGACGGTGAGGTGGAAGATGGCCTTGTGCAGGTCGCCGAGGCTCAACATGCCCTCCAGGATTCCCTCGTGGGTCACCGGAATCCGGCGGAAGCGATTGCGCACCATGACGGACGCGGCCCGCAGCACATGCATGTCCGGGGATACCGTGATGGGGTTGCGGGTCATGAGGTCGCTTACCGGCAAGGTCAGCACATCCTTGTATTTGGTCATCTGGCGGTCCAGGTCCACGTTCCCCATGCCCTCTTCCATCAGGTTCTCGAGCGTCGGAAAGAGGCTGTGCAACACATCCTTCTCCGCGATGACGCCCACCAGCCGGCCTTCGTCCTCGATGACCGGGATGCCGGGAATCCGGTACAGGCACATGATGGAGGCCACCTCCATGACCCTGGCGTCCGTACTGACCGAACGAACGGCGCGATTCATGATCTCGTGAACTTGCATGGAAGCAAACCTCCTCTTAAGGAATGACGGGCTCAAACCCACGGGAACCCCGACCCCCGGCATCGGGAGCCCGGCGGTCACCGTTCGGGAAGGACTTGTGTCGCGCCTCAGCACATGAGGAGGCCGGCGACTACCCTACGGCCCTCGGACATCAGGATGTTATAGGTGCGGCAGGCCGCGCCCGTGTCCATGATATCGACCCCCAGGCCCCGCCGCAGCAGGGCGCGGTAGGCATTCGGGTCGGGGAAGACCTGACGCTTGCCGGTACCGACGATGACGATTCGGGGATCGAGAGCCGCCAGCGCCGCGAAGTGTTCCGCGGTCAGGTCCGTCGCGCTCTTGGGTCCCCAGCCGGGCTCGATATGCTCTGGGCTGACGATCAGCCCCTGCGTGTAGACCTGACCGCCGATCCGGATCCGGCCCGGATCATAGCCCAGGATCGGATGGCCGCTGCCGGAATCCGCTTCGGAAAACTTCATGCGGGCACGATACCCGACGGATAGCCGGTGGACAAGGACCGCATCGAAACCGGATCGGTCTCGGGGACCCTTGAACTTTCTCCGGCCGCCACTATCTAACCTACCGTGGACGCTCGCAGGAGGTCCGCGAAAACGCGGTTCGCAAGAACGCACTTCGACCATATTGCTTGTCTGGAGGATATGATCATGACGACCATCGACTTCACCCCGCTGTTCCGCTCCGCCATTGGTTTCGACCGCTTGGCCTCCACCCTGGAGTCCGCCTATCGGGCCGAGACCGGCGGTTATCCGCCCTACAACATTGAGGTCACCGGCGACGACCGGTACCGCATCTCCATGGCGGTCGCCGGCTTCGACGAGCAGGCACTCGATGTCCAAGTCAAGGAAAGCGTCCTCACGGTTTCCGGTACCCACAAGGAGAGCACGAAGGATAAGGAGCGTCGCTTCCTGTACCGGGGCATCGCCACCCGCAACTTCGAGCGCCGGTTCCAACTGGCCGACTACGTGAAGGTGGTGGACGCGCGGATCGACGCCGGTCTGCTGCACATCGACCTGGCGCGGGAGATCCCCGAGGCAATGAAGCCGCGTAAGATCGAGATCCGCACCGACGGCGGCAACCTGCTCGAAGGCAAGGCCGAAAAGGCGGCGTAACACCGCGCCGTAAGGCGGAAGCGAAGGCCGGGCATAGCCCGGCCTTTTACATTATCGAACCCTTGCGGTAACCCCTACGGATCACCCGATTCACCGCGTGACCGATTTTGCACTCGCAAGTCCCTATTCACTCAGGGTATCTTTACGAGGACGGGATGGTGGTATCTTCGATTTGTGGTTTCCGGGATTCGGCGTAGAGACCTCCCCTCACCATCATGGTTGTCCGCAGATTACGCCGATTTTCACGGATTACCGCATTTTTTCATCGGCGAGAATCGGCGTAA